>NZ_CAAAFR010000148.1:0-29465 GCF_900634745.1 Protofrankia symbiont of Coriaria ruscifolia | reverse complement strand
CGACCGGTTCGCCCGCTTCGGCGCCGAGTACGTCGAAGCGGCCCTTGCCGCGTCCGGCCGGCGGTTGCTGGTCGTCGACCCCGCCGAGGTCGATGACGACCTCGTTCGGGACATCACCGAGATCCTGACGTCGATGTGCGCCCGGCTGCACGGCCGCCGTGCCGCTGCGGACAGGGCCCGCCGGGCCGTCGAAGCTGCCACCGGGGCCGCCGAGTGAAGACACTCCAGGTGTACCGGTTCGCCCTCGACCCGAACGAGGTGCAGCGGGCCGCGCTCGCCCGGCATGCCGGGGCAGCCCGGTCGCCTACAACTGGGGCCTGTCCCGGGTGAAGGCCGCCCTGTCGCAGCGGGATGCGGAGAAGTCCTCTGGCATCCCCGATGATGCGCTCCCCCGGTGCCGTGGACGTTGCCCGCGCTGCGGCTGGAGTGGAACCTGGAGTGGAACAAGGCCAAGGCGACGGTCGCACCGTGGTGGGCGGAGTGTGCGAAGGAGGCGTACTCCGCCGGGCTGGACCAGCTTGCCAGCGGGCTGAAGAACGTCACCGCTTCCCGGAACGGGAGGCGGAAGGGCCGCCGGGTCGGGTTCCCCCGGTTCAAGAAACGCGGGAAGGCTCGCGACTCGTTCCGCTACACCACTGGCTCCTACGGCCCGGACGGCGACCGGCATGTCCAGCTGCCCCGGATCAGCCGGGTGAAGGTCTGCGAGCCGATGGGCGCGCTGACCGGCCGGCTCGCTGACGGCCGGGCCCGGCTGCTGGGTGCGACCGTGTCGAGGACCACCGGCCGGTGGTTCGTGTCGTTCACGGTCGAGGTCGACCGGGAGGTTCCCGCGGGCCCGTCGCGGCGGCGGCGCACGGCCCGGCCGGTCGGCGTCGACCTGGGCGTGAAGCATCTGGCCGTGCTTTCCACCGGGGAAACCATCGCCAACCCGAAGCATCCGGCCGGGTCGCTGCGCCGGCTGCGTAGCGCTTCGCGGGCCTACGCCCGGTCCACACCCGGATCGGCCGGACGGCGCAAGCGCGCAGCCCGGCTCGCCCGTATCCACGCCCGGGCCGCCAACCAGCGCCGCGACGGGCTGCATACGCTCACCACCCGGCTCGCGAAAACCCACGACACGATCGTCGTGGAAGACCTCCACGTTGCGGGAATGCTACGTAACCGGCGGCTGGCTCGCGCGGTCTGCGACACGGGGATGGCCGAGGTCCGCCGCCAGCTTGCTTACAAGACCGTCTGGTACGGGTCGACGCTGGTCGTGGCGGACCGCTGGTATCCAAGCTCGAAGACCTGTTCCGGTTGTGGCTGGCGAAACCCAGGCCTGACGCTGTAGGACCGCACCTTCGTCTGCCGGTCCTGCGGGCTGGTGATCGACCGTGACGTGAACGCCGCGGTCAACCTGCGTAACCTCGTCGCCGGCAGTGCGTCGGAGACGGAAAACGCCCGCGGAGCCGACCGTAAGACCCACCCCGGTGGGCGGGTGGCTGTGAAACGGGAACCCGGCACGGCTTCGGCCGGTCAGACCGGGAGCGCCGCCCCGCAAGGGACGGCAGCGTGACCGGTGAGCGTCAAAGCTCACCGGAACGCAACGGCACCTCATCTGGCCCGTCGTAATCCGCTGGTTGCACGACGCACTGATCGAGGACATGCTCGACCGCGCGGAGTCATCCGGTGCCAACCAGGAGTCCTCCGGCGCCGGCCAGGTCAACCGGTCGCACCGATGGTCGTCCTGGGTACGGCTCCTGCGGCGGCTGATCCTGCGGCGGCCGGCGGGTCCGATCCCGCGCCGGGCCGAGCTACCGACGAACGCCCTGCTCGCCCGCCATGCCTTCCACCGGATCGACTTCGCCGACGCGTGGAGCATCGGGCTCGCCCCGGGCATGCCAACCGACCCGGCGCTCTGGTCCCGATCGCTGTTCCACGGCTCGTTCCGCCAATACGGCGCAAGCCCAGACGAGACGTTGCTCGGCGCGGACAAACCGCACCTGGCCTTCCGAGCCTCGGTGCTGGTCCGCGACGGGACAGTCACCGTGTCCACCGTGGTGAACCTGCGCAACCAGCTCGGTCGGGCGTACTTCACGCTGGTGCGGCCCTTACACCCGATCGTCGTGCGAGCGACCCTACGCCGAGCGAACCGCCAACTGGCCACTGCCGCCGCCCGCCCAACAACCCGCCGTAACTGCGCGTTCGACTCCCACAAGCCACCTCCAGATCATGATCTGAATCATGAAAAGTGATGGTGGAATGAGATAGGCTAGTCGCGTCAGTTATTCGGGCAGCGCTGCTGCCGTTCCCGAGCATGGTTGCCGCCGACCGGCCTTCCGGGATCCGGGAGCACGTTCCCGCTCTCGGCGCGCTCGGCCTGGAGCACCTGATCCGTATCATTAAGAGCGCGTGTAAACATATCCGGTACCGCCTCGACCTGCTCTGGGTTTCCTGGCCGGACTCGAAACCCCCATAGCCGGGTCACCTCACGAGTTCAACGTCAGTAGGTGTCTGATAACGAATTCCAATCTTCCGATTGGCAATTCCAATACACCTACCATATCCGGCTTCGCTGGCTGTTACGATCAGGATCGTCCGACTGGCGAACTCAAGTCTAGCACTCAGGAGGGGGCGGTCGAGAATGGCAGACGTACAGCCTACGACATACATTCCCGAGCCCGAGTTCGGAACTAGTGGATCTACTCCTCGCAAAAAGACGATCAGCAATCCCTACCTGCACCGTCTGCAGCGCCGCCACTTTTTGCTGTTCGACGTCCTCCCGATTGTCGGTACCGCCGCCGCCTTCGCGTTTCTTGCGGTACATCCGATCGGCGTCACCGAACTCGCCCTGCTCTTTTCGATGTGGCTCGTGACCGGGCTGGGCGTCACCGTCGGCTATCACCGGCTCTTCACCCATCGCACCTTCAAGGCCGCGCCGTCCGTTGCAGCCGCACTCACAATCCTCGGCTCGATGGCCGGTCAAGGCGGCCTGATGTCCTGGGTCGCCTTGCACAGGCGGCACCACGAGTGCAGTGACCGCGAGGGAGATCCCCACTCCCCGAATCTCGCCGGCAGCGGTCTGAAGGGTCGGCTGCGCGGCCTGGCCCACTCCCACTTCCTGTGGATGCGTCGCCACGAATACCCGAACATCGTCCACTATGCGCCGGATCTGATCAAAAACCGCGCCTTGGTCCGAGTCGCCCGCCTCTACTACTATTGGGTCGCGCTCGGGCTCGTCCTCCCCGCGCTCATCGGCGGCCTCGTCTACCAGAGCTGGACCGGAGCGGTGAGCGGCTTCTTCTGGGGCGGCCTCGTGCGGATATTCGTCCTGGAGCACGTCATCTGGGCGATCAACTCCTTCCTGCACACGTTCGGCACCCATCCCTACGAATCCAGGGAGAACAGCAGGAACGGCGGAATTTTTGCCTTGCTGACCTTTGGTGAATCATGGCACAACAACCATCACGCATTCCCTGAGTCGTCTTCCTTCGGGTTGGACTGGTACCGCCTCGACCCAGGTTACTGGCTCATAAAACTGCTTGCGTTCTGCGGTCTTGCATGGGATCTCAAGCGTCCGTCCGAAGAGCGGATGAAAGCAACTCGTATACCCAGGAACGGCAAGCCAGCCCCCAGTACCACAGCATAAGGAGCGAGCACGTTGAAGCCGAGCAAGGAAGCGATTGCCACATGGTGCCAGGAGTATGTTGCGAATCTCCTTGAGATGCCCGTGGAGGCGGTGGATCCGGACGCGGACTTCGACCGGCTGGGCATCGATTCCGCCCTCGCCGTCTCCCTGCTGATCGAGGTCGAGGAGCGCTACGGCGTCGACCTGGCTCCCGAGGCGTTGTTCGAGAACCCGAGCATCAATGCAGTCGCTGTGTATCTGCATGCGCAGAGTCAACGGCACGTGGCGTAGTCATGACTGCATCAGTCGACATCGACCGTACGATCGGTGCAGCGGCTGCCGTCCGCCACCACTACGACGTCGGAAATGCGTTCTACAGCCTTTGGTTGGACCGCTCGCTGACCTATTCGTGTGCGATTCGGGAAGGCGCGGACGACACACTCGAAACCGCCCAGGAGAGGAAGCTGCAGTTCCACCTGGACGCGATTCGTGCAGACCGGGCCCACAGCGTGCTGGACATCGGCTGCGGGTGGGGTGCGATCCTGCAGCGTCTGGCCGAGGCGCACCGGGTCCAGCGGTCCGTCGGTCTCACCCTCAGTGAGGAGCAGGCGGCCTTCATCCGGTCCCTCGGGTATCCTGGCGTGGAGGTCCGGACGGAGAACTGGCTGCACTACGAACCCGACATCCGTTTCGACGGGATCATCTCCATCGGTGCCTTCGAACACTTTGCCAGAGCCGAGGACTCGTCGGCCGAGAAGGTCCGTCTATACCGAGATTTCTTCACCCGCTGCCGTGGTTGGCTGAACAAGGACGGCGTGCTGTCGCTGCAGACGATCGCCTACGCGAACATGTCCCGCGAGGACGCGAGCCGGTTCATCCAGCAGGAGATATTTCCCAAAGCGGATCTGCCGACGCTTACGGAGATCACCGCCGCCGCGGAGGGTATTTTCGAGATTCAATCCGTGACCAACGGTCGGCTCGACTACGCTTGGACGTGCGAGCAGTGGGCACGCCGGCTGCGCCTGCACCGCGACGAAGCCGTTCATGTCGTCGGACCGGATGTGGTCGCCCGGTACGAGCGCTATCTGAAGCTGTCTGCCCTTGGCTTCCGGATGGGAAAGATCTGCCTGTTCAGGATCATTCTTCATCCCTTCAGAGGCAAGTACTTCGACCGCCGCGGGATGCAGGCAGTATGACGTTGGAGACACACGGCACGGCGGCTGCCGACACGGCCAAACGCGCTCAGGCGCCAATCCGGTTCAACCCCTTCAGCGCCGAATTCCGACGCGACCCCCACCCGCTCTATCGGCAGCTTCGCAGCGCGCAGCCCGTCCACCGGACGCTGGGTATGTGGGTGCTCACGCGGCATGCCGACGTACAAGGTGTTCTGCGCGACCGTACCTTCAGCGCCGGACTCATACCTGAATTGATCAGCCGGCAGGCAAGCCGGCTGTCGCAGGACAACGTGGCGCGGATCGGGCGGCTGGGGAGGAAGTCGCTCGTCTTCACCGATAACCCGGACCACGCGCGGCTGCGCGGGCTGGTGAACCGAGTGTTCACGGCGCAGGAAATTGCCAAGCTCCGCCCCCGTGTCTCGGAGGTTGCCGAACAGCTGGTACAACGGGCTTGGGACGATGGCGGCATGGATGCCATCGCTGACTTTGCGGCGCCCCTGCCGGTTACGGTCATGTGCGGCTGGATGGCACTCCCGGACAGTCTGCGCGAACACGTCGGCCAATGGACGCATGACATCCGGTTCCTGCTCGAGCCGGGGCTGATGAAAGCCGAAGATTTTACGCGTGTATGCGACGTCGTCGAGATGTTCGCGCACGCCCTGGACGAAGTGGCCGCGGAACGCCGGTCCCGGCCGGGCGACGACCTGATCAGCCAGCTGCTCGCTGCGGAGACCGGTGGCGGCGACAAGCTCAGCGACGAAGAACTCGTCTTCGTGTGCATCATGTGCTTCGTAGCCGGCAACGAAACCACGAAGTCCCTCATAGGCAACGGCCTCCTCGCGTTGCTTCAGCATCCGGGTCAAGACGCTCGCCTCCACCGGCAGCCAGAGCTTGTGCCGAGCGCTGTCGAGGAGGCTCTGCGCTACGACAGCCCGCTCCAGCTGACCAAGCGTCTCGCGACGCGCGATGTCGAAATCGGCGGAAAGCAGGTACGGGAGGGCGATCAGATTCTCCTGTGTCTTGGCGCCGCGAACCGCGACCCCGCGGTGTTCACTCAGCCGGACGAGTTCGACATTACCCGCAGCGCAAGGGGGCACCTTGCCTTCGGCCACGGAATGCACGGATGCCTGGGCGGGCTGCTGGCCAAGCTGCAGGCGGAGGTTGCCTTCGAGCACCTGTACCGGCGCACTGAACGCCTGGAACTCCTGACAGAGCAACTCCAGTGGCAGGACCACAGCTTCATCGTCCGCGGCCTGAAGCACCTTCCGGTCTCGCCGAGGAGCACCAGGTGACGGACCGAAGCGTTGGAGTGAGCTCCGTCGAACTCCTCCGGAGGAGGGGAAGGAAAATGGTGCAGCAGAGAACGCTGCTTCCAGAGATCCTGCAGAGCCGCGCCGCCCTCGAGCCGGTCAGCAGGGCGTACGTGTTCTTGAATGAATACGAGGAAGAAAAAGAAGTGCTGACGTACGGCGACCTGCACGCACGAGCGCTCGCCGTGGCCAGGTGGCTAAGCCAGCGTTGCAGACCCGGCGACAGGGCATTGCTGATCTTCCCGCAAAGTCTGGATTTTATCGTCGCATATTTCGGATGCCTCTACGCGCATGTCGTCGCGGTACCCGTCAACCCCCCGCGCAAGAAGCGGGTTCAGGACGCGACATCAAGCATCGTGAGAGACTGCGAGCCTTCCGCAGTACTCACCATCAGCACGATGATCGAGAGTACCAGATCCTCCCTGGAGCCGGTCTGTGGAGCTCTGCCCTGGTTTCCGGTCGACCAGGTGACGGACGCGGCGGATACGCGCTTCCAGCCGCAGCCTTGTTCCGCGGATTCCATCGCCTTCCTTCAGTACACGTCGGGTTCCACATCCGATCCGAAGGGGGTCATGGTTTCTCACGGGAACCTTTCCGCGAACCAGGAGATGATACGGCGGGCGTTCGGCCATGATCAGAACTCGACGTTTGTCGGCTGGGCGCCGCTCTTCCACGATCAGGGTTTGATTGGAAACGTCCTGCAGCCCCTCTACCTCGGGACGACCAGCATCCTCATGTCGCCGATGGCATTCATCCGCTGGCCGCTCCTGTGGCTGTCGGCCATCTCCCGGTACCGAGCCCACACCAGCGGTGGACCGAACTTCGCATTCGACGCCTGCGTCGCACGAGCAGCCAGAGGAAATATCCCGGACCTTGACCTCAGCTGCTGGAAGGTCGCGTTCAACGGCGCCGAGCCCATTCGACCCGAGACACTGCACCAGTTCGCCGAGATCTTCGCGCCCTTCGGGTTCAGCGAGAAAGCACTCTACCCGTGCTACGGCTTGGCTGAGGCAACTCTGCTGGTGACCGGCAGCCAGAAGGGCCGCGGCCCGCGCACCATTGAGGCGGATGTCGAAGAGCTCAGTCACAAGCGCTATGTCGAGACGCCTGGTGACCACGGACGGACCCTCGCAGGATCCGGACTCGTCCTCCCGGAAGAAGCGCTCCGGATCGTGGACCCTGAAACGGGATGCCCGTGTCCCGCGAACCAGGTGGGAGAAATCTGGGTTGCCGGAGAGCACGTGGCACACGGTTACTGGAGGCGCCCAGAGGCGACTGCCGACACTTTCCAGGCCGAGTGTGACAGCGAGCCTGGTCGTACCTACCTGCGTACCGGCGATCTCGGCCTGGTGGTCGACGGCGAGTTGTACATAGTGGGCAGGCTGAAGGACCTGGTGATCATTCGGGGAAGAAACTACTACCCTCAGGACATCGAGCATACGGTTCAATCGTCACATCCCGCGTTGAAACCCGGCGGATGTGCCGCGTTCTCGGTTCCCGGTTCCGACGACGAGAAGCTCGTCGTCGTCCAGGAAATCAAGGGCGAGCAACGGCGGAAGGCTGACGTGACGGACGTCGCCGCGTCGATTCGAGCGGCGCTGATGCGGGAGCACGAGCTTTCGGTGAGCGACCTGGTGCTGACCCTGCCGGGCCGGCTGCAGAAAACCAGCAGCGGCAAGATCATGCGGGCCGCTGCCAGAAAGCGCTACCTGGAGACCGGATTCGAGGTCTGGACACCGGTGACACCCTCGGCCACTTGAAGGATCCGTCGACCAGCAGAGAGAATTCTGGACATGGCAGCGTTGAAAGCGGCGAATCCCGACTTCGAGCAATTCGTGAGGGGCATGGTTCTGAGCATGCCGGCCGCGCGGCACCTGGGTTTCGAGTTCGGCCGGATAGCGCCAGGAGAGGTCGAGATCATCCAGTCGTACCGGAAAGAGCTCACGCAGCATGACGGCTTCATTCAGGGCGGTGTGCTCGGCTCGCTGGCGGACTTCGCCGGCGGCTGCGCGGCCGGCACGTTGCTGCAGCCCGGATGGGTGAACATGACCATCGACTACACGGTTAAAATTCTGGCTCCGGCGAAAGGTGAGAAAATTGTCGCGCGCGGCCGGGTCGTCAAGGCGGGCCCCGTCATGACCATCGCCGCGGCCGATGTCTACTCGGTCGACGGGACCGGGGAGACATTGTGTGCCACTGCTTTCGTGACCATGCGCAATATCAAAGCGTTCAAGGCCTGACGGCACGGAGAAGATATGCGCCCCATCGCGCCGGCGTGAGCGTCAGGGTTTCGAGTCCTTCTACCACGCGCAGCGGCGATCTTCTGAGTTGCGCGTGGTTTCGGTAGTGGGACCGCTATTACGAGAAGGCGTCACTGATTCGAGCAGGTGAGCTGACCCATGACCGACAACCTCCTTCCCCACCACACTGAAGAAGCGTTCGTCTTCAACCCGTTCGCCGACGGCTTCACCGACAATCCCTATCCCCACTACGCGGAACTGCGCACCATTGCGCCCGTCCACGAACACCCTCTCGGCTTCTGGATCCTGTCCAGATACGAGGACGTGTCGAAGCTACAGAGATCTGGACACTCCGTTGACGAGCAATACCTGACGCATCTTCCGGCGTGGAAGAGCGACTCCAGCACGCTCGGCAAGGAGAACCGGCTGATGCGCGGGCTGTCCATCCTGGATCAGGATCCACCGAACCATACGAGACTTCGCCGTCTTGTCTCCAAGGCCTTCACCCGGCGCGCCGTTGATGCATTGGAACCGCGGATCGAGACACTCGTCGACGAAGCGCTTGATCGGATCGCCGAGGCGGGCCGCGCGGATCTCGTCGCCGAACTCGCCTTCCCGCTCCCCTTCACGGTGATCTCGGAAATGCTGGGCATCCCGGTAGTGGAACACACTCGACTCCGTGAACTCACTGGAACGCTGGTGCGTGCGCTCGAACCACTCGCCGACCCGAGGTTGCAGGCCGAAATCCGGTCGGCCAACCACGAGCTGACGGCGATCGTCCGCGAGGTGACCAACTGGAAACGAGACAACCCCGGCGACGATCTGATCACCGCACTCCTTGCTGCGGAACACGACGGCGACATGCTCAGCGAGGACGAGCTGATCGCCCAGGTCATGTTTCTCTACATCGCGGGCCACGAAAGCACGGTGAACCTTCTCGCGGGCGGGCTCCTCGCGCTCCTGCGTCATCCTGATCAGTTGCGACTGCTACAGGAGGAACCCGGACTCGCCACCAACGCCGTGGAAGAAATGCTTCGCTACGACACCCCGGTACACCTGATGAGGCGGATAACCATCGAACCCTTTTCAGTCCACGGCGAGGAGATCCCGACTGGCAGGTGGGTATTGTCCTGCCTGGCCGCGGCCAATCGGGATCCGGAGTTCTGGGGCGCGGACGCCGACGAACTTCGCCTGAATCGACCGAACGCGCACCAGAACGTCTCGTTCGGCGCCGGTGTGCATCACTGTCTCGGCGCGGCACTGGCCCGGTTGGAAGCCCGGGTGACCTTCACCCGGTTCGTCCAGCGCTTCCACTTGCCCGCTGTCGAGGAGGTGCGCTGGAATGGCCGGATCAACGTGCGTGGTCCCGCGAAGTTGTCGATAGTCGTACGGTAGTGAATTCGTCAGAAGTCTTACCGCCGTGCGTTCCTCCGGCGCACGGCCGGAAGTGGCCCGCGTCACGCTCAAGCACATCCTCGCGCTGGGACTCATCCACGGCTTTCTCGTCTTCGCCCAGTGCGCCGGATCCAGGGGGAAAGGCCAGCCGGAACATATTCGGTGAATTCGACGCTGTTGCCGTAGCGTAACTGGGAAAGCTTGTGTACCCCGTTCAGACCCGGTCGACCGTGGCGAGGAACTTGTCCAGCAGTCCGATGATCGTCGCGGGTTGTTCCAGGGTGCTGGTATGTCCGCAGTTCGCGACGATCTGCAGCTGGGCGTCTGGGATGCGGGCGGCGATACGTTCCGCCTTCTCCGGTGGAGTGGCCTTGTCGTCGGCGCCGACGACGACGAGCGTGGGCACCGTGATCCCGGTGATCTCGTGCTCCACCGGTGCGCGGTCGGCCACTCCGAGCACCGCTTTACGTACGGCGGCACGTTTGCTGCGATTGAGGCGGATGACCCACTCGTTAATCGTGGTTCTGCTGGCGGGATCGGCAAGGAAGGTGTGGCCGAACATATACGAACCGACCTTGCCCAGAATCGGTTTGATGCCGAACAGGCGCAGCAGCCATGCCAGCTGTTTGTACTCGCGGACTTTGCCCGGGTCCTCGGGCCCGGCGCTGGTGTCCAGCAATGTCAACGAACGCAGCAATTCGCCGTGGCGGGCCGCGATGCGCTGTCCGATGAAGCCGCCCATGGACAGGCCCACCCAGTGCACCGGCGCAACACCGAGTTCCCGGATCAGGGCGACCGCGTCGCCGGTTAGGGTGTCCATGTCATAGCCGTCGGCGGTCGCCGGAGTCTCACCCTGTCCGCGCCAGTCGACCGCTATGCAACGGTAGTGCTCGCGCAGGGCCGTGATCTGCGGGTGGAACATCCAGCCGCTGAATAACAGGCCGTGTCCGAACATAATGGTCGAGGCATCCGGTAGACCGGCCGGCGCTCCGGTGTCGCTGTAGGAAATCGTCACACCACTGATATTGATGGTCGGCACGGGTCCCTCTTCTCCACCGGCGGCCAACAGCTAAATACCAGTGTAAGTGTATTGGATACGCCCTACCGGACGATGAGACCATGCGATGACCAACAGGCTAAGCCGAGTGGAACGGACGACGCCAGACGTCCCACCAACCCACGACTTTCAGGACAGCGGACCAGACGATCGTGATCGATTGGCAGGCATTCACGCAAAAACCCGGCGAGGGAATTCTTCCGCAGGTGTCCACGCCCGGCATGATCTCGGTCAACTGGTGGCGGACCTCGATATGCACAAGAGCATAGTCACGGCTGACCCCGCCGATCGTGGCGGGCACCCTGGACGAATGGGCCGACCGGTAGCGCGCGGCCGGCAACCCCGCGTGGATGGGAGATCGCCCGGGGCGAGGCGCCCGGATCGATCTCCGCGGTTGTGACTCTTCGTAGCAATGGGCAATGGCCCGGGAGGCCATTTCTCCTCCCGGGCCATGATCGTCCTATCGGCCGGGCCGCCCGTGGACCATCGGAGTCGGGAACGATCGCAAGAGCACGCACAACCCGGCAATGTCAAACCCGTTGGCCGTTCCGTCGCCGGACAGTTTGACGGCACGGTGCCGTCGGGTGGGCTGCCTGCAACTTGTTACGCCGGCGCCGACCATGGCCGGAAGGTCGTGACGGTAGTGGTTCGGGGCGCTCTTCTGCTCTGGGTGGCGGGTGGGATGCTACGGGTATGGCCGGTAGTGGGGGTGGCGGCGAGTTCGAGTGGGATTTCTTCGTCTCGTACACGCAGGCGGATCGGGGCTGGGCCGAATGGGTCGCCTGAGAGCTGCAGACCGCAGGGTTCCGGGTACTGATCCAGGCATGGCACATGGTCGCGGGCATGTACTGGTCGCAGCGGATGGCCGAGGGCATGAACCGGTCGGCCCGGACGGTGGCCGTGCTGTCCCCGGCGTACGTGGCCTCGGAGGCGTGCGCGGCCGAATGGCAGGCGGCCTGGCCCTCCGATCCGGTAGGCGCACAGCGGCGGTTGCTGCCGGTGCGGGTGGCCGCGTTCGCCCCGCCGGCACCGTTTGACGGGATCGTGTACACCGATCTGGTCGGGATGGCCGCGGACGTGGCGGCGGGCCGGTTGACGGCGGCGGTGGACGCGGTGCTGACCGGCGGGGCGCGGCCGACGGTGGCGCCGGCGTTTCCCGGCGGGTCGGAGAGTCCAGAAAGTAGCGGGTCGGAGAGTCCGGAGGGTAGAAGGCCACGGTTTCCGGGGGTGGCGCCGGCGGTGTGGTCGGTGGACTGGCCGCGTAACCGGCTGTTCACCGGCCGGGAGGTGGAGCTGTCCCTGCTGCGGGAGCGGCTGGCCGGCGGGGGGACGGCGGTGGCGGTCGCGTCGTTGGCACTGCTGGCCAAACGGTGCGGGGTCGCGGTGGCGGGGGCTGCGGAGGAGTCCGCCCGGGCGGTGGGCCTGCTGGCGGCGGGCCGCCGGTACCGGCGCTGGCTGCTGATCCTGGACAACGCCGGCGAGCCGGACGATCTGTTCGGGGTGCTGTCGGCGGCGGTGGGCTGCGGGGCATGTGCTGGTGACGTCGCGGGATGGCCGCTGGTCGCGGTTGGCGGGCACGGTGGACGTCGACGTGCTGCCGCGGGCGGACGCGGTCCGGCTGCTGCGCGAGCATGTCCCGGACATCACCGACACCGACGCCGATGGGATATGTTTCTGGCCACGCTCGCCGAACACCTTGCGGCTCGTGACGTTCGCGGCGCACCTCCGTAGGCCGAGACAAGATCGTTGCGACGATTCTGGTTCCCGTTCAACACACGCGCAGCGCGGGTGGATGTGTTGCTCCACGCTCCGGCGGCATTCCGGCGGCGCGGAATCTTCGTTGCTCCTCAGGAGCTCGAGGTCGCATGACCGCGGCTGATCCGCTCCTCGACCGGGCCGCGATTGAGGGCGCCTTCCGCCGGCTCGGCGACCGGCTGGCCCACCGGGGTGTCGTCGCGGATCTATACGTGTTCGGTGGAGCGGCGATGACGTTGGCCTACGATGCACGTCGCACGACCCGGGACATCGACGCGGTCTTTCATCCTCACGGGATTGTGCTGGAGGAGGCGAGAGTGGTCGCTGACGAACTCGGCCTGCCTCGGTGGTGGCTGAATGAACAGGCCAGCATCTATGTCGCGCCTGGTCGCGACTCCACCGCATCCCGAGTATTCGACATCCCGGACTACGGGTCTCGGCGGCGTCGCCCGAGCGTCTGCTCGCGATGAAGGTTCTCGCCAGCAGACGCCGCGACAGCGACGACATCCGTTTCCTGGTCAAACACCTGGGACTGACGACCGTCGACCAGATACTCGCACTGTGCGCGGACGTCTTCCCCGACGATAAGTTGGACATCTGACCCCTGCCTTGCAAAGTCGGTACCGATCGTCCGTCGGTGTCCGGGTTCGTCCGCACCGCCCGGCTGGCCCGCGTGTCCGTTCCGTCCCCGTCCTTCATCGTCCACGGCCGTCCGCCGGCTGGGCTACACGTTTGGCTACACGCGAGATGTCGGCGCCCGGTCTTCGGCCCCCGGCCGGACGCGCCCTGCACAGGCAACCGACCTTCCGCTTTTCAGGTGCCACCCGCGCAGGTCCAGCCGACGACCCGGCAAGATCGCTCCCAACTCCAGCAGGTGCTCGCTTCCGTGCTCCGGGGTGCGGGAAGTTGGGTACTCTTCGTCACACTTGTTCACCGACGAAAGGCCGAAGCGTGGCTGTACCCGACTTTCAGTCGCTCATGCGGCCATGTCTCGCAGTACACGAAGACGGGCAGCCACACAACACTGTCGAGTTGCGTGACAGGCTAGCCGAGATCATGGACGTATCGGCCGAGGATCGAAAGCGCCTTCTTCCAAGCGGATCGCAGCCGGTTTTTTCCAACCGCGTTGCGTGGGCCATCACACATCTTGCACAAGCTGGACTACTTGAACGGCTCGGGCGGGGAATAACGCAAATTATTACAGAGTGGAGTCCACGGACGTGGTGTACGGAGGGTGACTCCGCGGTTGTGGTCGAGTCGCTCGCCGTCCGTCTCGGCGCCACCAAGGGCAGCTTCTACTGGCACTTCCCGAACCGGGACGCGCTGGTGGTCGCCGCCCTCGCCCGATGGGAGCACCGGTACACGACCGAGGTGATCGACGAGATGGATCGCGAACCCGATCCGGTCAAACGACTGCACAGCCTGTTCTCGACCGTGATCGCCGCGGCCGAACGGGACCGGACCGAGGCCGCCCTGTTGGCCAGCGCCGATCACCCGGCGGTCGCGCCGGTACTGGCACGCGTCACCGCCCGCCGGGTCGACTACACCGCGGATCTGTTCGTCCAGCTCGGGTACTCCCCGCAGGAGGCCAGGCTGCGGGGTGTCCTGGCGTTCAGCGCGTACCTCGGGTACGCCCAGCTCCTGCGAGCCGCCCCCCAGGTGCTGCCCGCCGATTCCGACGCCTACCGGCGCCTGGTCGGTCGACTCCTGGCCGGGTGAGCTGGCCGGGTGAGAACGTGAATCGGCTGCGAACGCATGCGGTCAGGTCGCTGGTTGTGCCTGCCGGGTGGGAGAACGCAGACCTTCCGGCCGCGTGGACAATGTAGCCTCGGTCAAGAGGTCCACCCGAGATCGGGTAGCGGGTGGACGGCAGGGAGGGCCCGACATCGTCGACCAGCGGCCACTGGGCGTTGGGGCGGATGCCGCCCTGGTGAACAGCCCGGTTTGCGCCGCCGATCGTCCGGACGGCCTGGTGTTGGCGAGAAGGCTGGCACGCACAGTGATGGTCGAAGTCGAGGGCTGTCGCCTGAGATGCGCCCGGACGTAACGACCGGACCACTGGGCAGGCCGGGTCGGAACCGGGAGGGCACGGATGATCCACATACGCCGCAGGTCGGACGGTCTGCCGGTGGTGTGGATCGAAGTCGCTATGATCATCGTTTTCTACTACACCTACACGGCCACCCGGTCGGTAGCGGGCGGTTCCGTCCACAACGCGCTCGCGGTCGGGCGGGACATCATGCGCATCCAGGCCGACCTGCACCTCGATATCGAGCTTGGGCTCAACCACTGGCTGCAGGGTGTTCCCGTCCTTGCCGTGGCGTGCTGTTACTACTATGCGACGCTCCATTTCATCGTCACGCCGAGCGTCCTGGCCTGGCTCTATCGCAGACGCGCTCGTCACTACCTGGCGGCCCGCTGGACGATCGTATGCGCAACCGTGATCAGCCTTACCGGGTTCTTCCTGCTTCCGACGGCGCCACCGCGCCTGCTGCCCGGCGCCGGTTTCATCGACACGATGGCGTCGTTCCACAACTGGGGCTGGTGGGCTGGTAACTCCAGCGCCGCCCCCAAGGGGCTCGGCGGCATCACCAACCAGTTCGCCGCCATGCCGTCCCTGCACTGCGCCTGGGCGCTGTGGTGCGGTTGGAACATCGTCCGCCTGGCACGGCACCGCATGACCAAAGTGCTCGGCGCCGTCTACCCGGCCGCAACGGTCTTCGTGGTGATAGCCACCGCCAACCACTATGTGCTGGACGTGCTGGCGGGCTGGCTCGCGCTCGGCCTCGGGGCCGCGGTAGCCGCTGTCGTGATGCGGTTCGCGCGCGGACAGGGGCAATCTCCCGGACGCCCGGTCGGCCAGAGCGACGACCAGGCCGACGACCAGACCGGTCACCCGGCTGACCAGACAGACCGTCCGGCCGACCAGCAGCCCCGGCGCCAGCCACACCTACCCCAACCGGCCGCGATCATCCGCGCCGGCGGTGCGCGCACGGCGCTCGTGGAGCCGCCCCGGGGATGACACTCGTGGCGTCACTCCGGGGATAATTGGCGACCCGGTGCAGGTCACGGGCATATCGATGTGCGAAAGTTGACCCGCGGCGGGTTGTTCGCCGTGCTCCCGTCGGCCGTTGGGTCGTTCCTCCGCAGGCGTTGGCGGTGGCGCGTCCCGAAGGCGTCCCCAGCCAGAATCCGTGCGGAGACCATGTCGATGTCCTTGGCCCAGATGGTTGCGGTGAAGCGGCCCCATCCTGTCGCGTTTTCGGTGTTCCTCGTCGTCGCCTGGCTGCTGCTTGCGCTGCTGGCGCTCGGCCTGCGGCGCGGGCCGATCGAGGACGAGCTTTCCGACCGGGCCGTCCTGGCGGTGCGCTCGCACGGCCAGACCGGTGCGCAGGTGAGCTTCGACGGCCGGGACGCCACCGTCCACGGCACGTTCCCCAGCGTCGCGGACGCTGAGACGGCACGCCAGGTGGTGGCGCGGGTGTCCGGAGCACGGTCGGTCTCGTTGGGTAGCGACATTCACATCGTCCCGGCAGTGCTACCCGGCGTGGTTGCCAAGCCCTTCGTGATCGCGGTCGACGGTGGCTCGCTCACCGTCACCGCTACCGTGCCCGATCGAGCTGCCCGTGAGCAGTTGCTCGGCGCTGCCGCCGCGGCGAGTTCCGCCATACTGACCGGGAAGGTGACGGTCGACCCCGATTCGGCCGCGCCGCCGGTCACCGCCCTTGCGGATCTTACCCGCACGCTTACGGCGGTTGCCGGTGAGCACAAGGTGACGATCACGGGTTCCTCGATGGTCGTGGAGGGGAGCGTGGGGGACACCGACGAGGCGACCCGGTTGGGTTCCGACCTCCTCGCCGGGGCTCGCAAGACGCAGCCGGCCGCCACTCTTGACAACCGTCTCACCGTTCGATCGGTGGCCTCGGCTCTCCCGCCGGTCGGCGAGGGCGTAGCGCAGCTGGCGACCGGTCGTCTTGTCGGGGCCGTTGCCGAGGGCCGGATCACGTTCGAGACGAACAGCTCGGAGCTGACTGAGGCTGACCGCGTCCACCTCGATCGGATCGCGGCGGTACTGCGGGAGAGCGAGCTCAGCGTGCTGCTGGCAGGTCACACCGACACACGGGGTCCGCGCGCCGTCAACGAGGCGTTGTCGCTGTTGCGGGCGCAGACTGCCGCCGGCTATCTGTCCGACCGTGGCGTGCCCGCGGAACACCTGCGGGCTGCGGGGTTCGCCTGGGACCATCCGGTGGCGACAAATGACACCGAGGCCGGGCGTGCCGCCAACCGGCGGGTGGAGATTTCCGCCCTTGTACCGTAAGTTGTCGCATCCCTGGGCCGACGAGCCGGGTACCCGTGCCGTCACGATCGGGGAGCCGTGCTCAGGGCGGTTATCCCGGCTCGCAGGCATCCGACTGGCGGGTGACCGCGGGGCGCACCATGGCGACTATCCGGGCCTGCAGGGCCGGCCTGGTGACCTGTATCGCCAGGAGGACGAGCAGGCCGCCGACGGCGCCGTCCACCCAGTAGTGGTTGGCTGTGGACACGACGACGGCCGTGGTGGCCACGGGCTGGACGATGGCGAGGCAACGCCATCGGCTGCACAGAGCGATGATCACGACCCATGCCTCGATGATGGCCCAGCCGATGTGCAGGCTTGGCATGGCCGCATACTCGTTCGCGAAGCCGTCGCCTTGGGCGTAGGGCGACGGGCCGAATATCGCGCCGGTGTCGATCAGGTTTGTCATCACTCTTGGCAGCAGGCGTGGCGGGGCAAGCGGGTACAGGATATGGATCATCAGTGCCATGCCCGTCGCAATAATGATCACATTGCGAACTCTGGGCCAGGCGGAGCGGTGCCGGACGAAGACCCAGACGAGCAGTGCGATCGCCGCGGGGAAGTGCACCGCGAAGTAGAACTCATTGATCAGGATCGTCATGTAGTGGGAATGCAGGGCCAGATGTTGGACGGCTGCTTCGTTGGGCAGGTGTAGGCGCCGTTCCATGTTCCATACGGTGACCCCGTGTGACAGCGCTTCGGTCTGGTGATCGTCGACGACGTGCCGGCCGAAGCGGTAGACCATGAATAACAAGCTGAGCAGGACGGTCTGGGTGACCGCATAGCCGGCGGTGCTGAGAAGGTTACGCCCTCGTTTCGCTGCGTCGGCCGTGAGCGGGGTACCGGCCGTGGCGCTGGTTGTGGATGGAGCGTCAGCTATGGGCTGGGCATCGGCCATGGTCACAGAGGGAGTGCCGGCCGTTGACGGAAGACGACGATCGTGGTCGTCACCGTCGTGGTCGTCGAATTTCCAGCCCATATCGGACAATGTGCACTCACTTGGTTGGTCCACAGCACATTGCGCCCCCTCGAAGAAACGAGACCGTACCGTACTGCAATACCGTATCCAGGCTGCTGATCGGACCTGCTGCTGGGTGTGATCCGCATCTCGTGGAGGACCACGCCCCACAGCGGGCGGTCGACGTTTTCAGCGGTGTCAGGCGTGCTGGTATGCCCGGCTGGTCATGCCACGGCTGTCATCGGCCCGTTGTGGTCGACCCGTTGCGGTAGAGCGGTGGGTCGACTGCTTACCCCTGCTTGCCTCCAATCGGCCCGTGTGGGACTCTTGTGCCCGGGTCTTTATTTAGGGAAGGTTTAACTTAGTTACGAGCGTCCGCCGTCATCGGTCCAGCTGTGCAGAGCGTCTGTGAGTCATCGGTTCCGGGTCATGGGGTCAGGGCGGTCTCCCAAGAGTGTGGTGAGGTGCGGTGCTGGTCTGTTCGTGCTTTGCTGTCACCGAGCGGACGTTGCGCGGCGTGATTGAGTCGGGCGCGTGCGACACGGACGAGGTTGGTGATATCTGCGCCGCAGGCACCGGCTGCGGTGGATGCCTCGACGAGATCGAGGATCTGTTGACGGGTTACCGCCGTGCCTGTCCGGTTGTGTCGTCGGGCTGACATAGTGGAGGTTTTATGTGAGGGGCGATCCGGAAATCGTCGAACTACTCAACCGCGTCCTCACGAATGAGCTGACGGCCGTCAACCAATACTTCCTGCACTCCCGGATGCAACTCAACTGGGGTTACAAGCGGTTGGGCAAGCATACCTACGACGAGTCGATCGATGAGATGCGTCACGCGGACAAGCTGGTGCATCGGGTCCTCTACCTGGGAGGGCTACCCAACCTCCAGCGGTTGAATACACTACGTATCGGCGAGACCGCTGTCGAGCAGCTCAACTCCGACCGTTCTCACGAGATCGAGGCATGTGCGCTGCTGCGTGAGGGGATCGTCCTGACCCGCTCTCGCGACGATGTCGGATCGGCCGTCCTGCTGGAGAGCATTCTCACCTCGGAGGAGGAACACATCGACTGGCTGGACGCCCAGCTCGAGCTGGTCGCCCAGCTCGAGCTGGTCGCCCAGATCGGCGAGGCGCACTATCTCTCGCAGCAGATCCACGATTAGAAGGGCAAAGACGACGCGATCATGTTTCGCGCCGCCGGAGGCCCCAAGTCCCCGGGCCGTAGAAGGCCAAAAGCGAAGCGATCATGTTTTCGCACCCGGGAGGCCCGGATCCCCGGGTTGCCAGCGGACACACCTGCTACCACAGCCTGACGTTCTGTGCGCACCTGGCTGCCGCTACACTCGCCATGCGATCGGGAAGGCCATGCGACCCAGAAGATAGCGTGACCAGCCGAGATATGCACCGGGCTGACAGGCGCGAGGAGATCCGTTGGTCGCTAGCATGGCCGGCTCTGTGGCTGACGTGGTATCCACCGGACTGCTGGTGGCGACGTCCGACAACCGTGTGGTCTGGGCGAACCGGGCCCTGCTTGATTTGGTGGCCACCGGCGGTGGTGTCGCGTACGACATTGCCGCCGGTGTGGTAAGCGACGGCATTGCCGGTGCCGCGCATGACAGCGCTGCCGGTGTCGTGCGCGACGGTGCCGGGCTGGTGAGCACGGTGGGCGGCGGGTACTGGCGGGGTGAGCCGGACGCCGATCCGGTGTATTCCGCCCGTGTCGCGGTTGCCGAGGCCGGGTTGCCGTTGGCCGGGGTCGTCCCGGACACCGAACCCCGCGAGGCCCAGTGGCAGGCACCAGACGGCACCACACGCTGGTTGGAGGTCCGTGCCCGGACGCTGGCCGGCGGTCGTCCCCCCGGGCTCGGGCAGGTGGTCTCCGACGGTTTCGTCCTCTACGAGATCGCCGACGTCACCGGGCGCCGCCGCGAGGAGGAGACCTTGCGGCTTCGTGAGCGGTGGCTGCGCCATGTCGAGACGATTGCTCGTACCGGCATCTGGGAGTGGGACCTCGTCACCAACGAGATGGAGTGGTCCGACGAGTTGCTGGCCATGTTCGGCTATCCGACGGACACCCAGGTCGACTACGACACCTTCCAGTTGCTGGTGCACCCCGAGGACCGGGCGACGGTCGAGAGCGTGTTCGACCAGGCGATCGCCACCGTCACCCCGGTCGAGGTCACCCACCGCATGTATCTGGCCGACCGGCTGACAGAGTGTGTGCTGGAGTGGCGCGGGGATGTTCTCACCGACGACTCCGGCACACCGATCCGGATCATGGGTACGGCTCACGACGTCACCGAGTTGATCCGGATACGCCGTGAGCTCGCCCACGCCGCCGCGCACGAGCCGCTCACCGAGGTGCTCAACCGGCGGGCGACAACGGCCCTGCTGGCCGAGCGCCTGGCTGCCGGGGCCGAACGCACCGGTGCGCTGCTGCTGGTCGACGTCGACAACTTCAAGATTGTCAATGACCTGCGCGGCCACTCGGCCGGCGACACGGTGATGCGCTCGGTGGCCCAGAACCTGGGGGAAACGCTACCGGCGGTCGTCATCGGCAGGCTCGGTGACGACGAGTTCGCGGTGGTCCTCCAGACCGGCGACGGGCTGGACGCGCTGGCTGTCGCGGACACACTGCGCGAGCAGGTCGCCCGGCATACGGTCATGGTGGATGGTTTCGCGGTGCGGGTGACGGTCAGCATCGGCGTCGTGTCGCTGTCGGCCGTGGGCGACTGCGACACCGCTCTCGCCCACGCCGGGCTCGCCCTGTCCGAGGCCAAGGATGCCGGGCGCAACTGTGCCCGGCTGTTCACTCCGGAGCGGCACGAGTACCTCACTCGGCGCACCCTGGTGGTGCAGCGGATACGGGACGCTCTCGACGCCGGTCTGCTGACCTTGGAGGCACAGCCGGTCGTGGATCTGACCTCGCACGAGGTGCAGGGATACGAGGTGCTGTTGCGACTGCACGACGGTCAGCAGCCCGAGCTCGGTCCGGCCGAGTTCATCAGTGCGCTTGCGCACAGTGACCTGGCCTTGAGCCTGGACCGCTGGGTGGTGCAGCAGACGGTGGCCGCGCTCGCCTCCGTCGCCGCCCGGGGGGCTCGGCTCCGCCTGCACGTGAACATCTCCAGCCGGTCGGTCGAGGACCCCGACTTCGCCGACTTCGTCCTGTCCGCGCTACGCGCCGCTCGAGTCGATCCGTCCCAGCTCGGTATCGAGATCGCCGAGAGCGTGGCGGTCGCCGCCGCGGACGCGGTACGCCAGCTCGCCGAGACCCTCACCGGCGCGGGCTGCCGGTTCACCCTGGACGATTTCGGGGTCGCGCTGGGCTCGTTCGTCTACCTGCGAAACCTGCCCTTCACCAACGTGAAGATAGACGGCGATTTCCTGCGGCACGTCGACACCTCCCCGGCTGATGCGGTGCTGGTGGACGCGGTCGTGCGCATTGCCCGCTGCCTGGGCATGTACACCATCGCTGAAAGCGTCGACCGTGAGTCGCTGGCGCCGGCGCTGCGTGATCTCGGGGTGGACTACGCGCAGGGATTCCACCTCGGGCCGCCCCGCCCGTTGACGGAGCTGCTGACCGGGACATCCGATGCGGACCCGCAGACCCACGAGGCCGGCCTCAACAGTTTTCTCGGCTGATTTCCCGGTTCCCTCTTCTCCGGTTTCCCGGGTTGATTTCCTGACAGTCGAAGACGGGGCTGACCGGACAACCAGCGCCGACCAGAAGGGTTGTTGGGCCAGCCAGCCGTATCAGGAGAAGGTCGCCGGCTATACCAGGAAGGTCGCCACGGCCAGCCCGACGAGCGCCGCGAGCGCCGCGGCGTCCGCGCGCCGCGGGTGCGCCGGCTGGTGCGCGACCGCGCCGAAGCCGCCACGGGCGACGATCGCCTCGGTCATCTCCGCGGCCCGCCGTAGGCAGGTGACGATCGCCGTGCACAGCAGCTCGATCGTCGATCGCGCCTGAAGCGGCAACGCCGCGAGCCGGCCCACCATTCGGCGGTGGCCCGGCCGCCGCCCGACACGCAACCGCCGGACCGCCAGCAACGTGCGGATCTCGTCCACGAGAAGCGGCAGGCAGCGGATGGCCAGCGCCACCGTCGCGACCCACTCGTCGACCGGCAGCCGCAACCTGCGCAACGGCGCCAGCAGCCGGCTCAGGGCGGGCGCCAGCTCCGACAGTGGCGTGGTCCACCCCAGCAGCGCGGCCGCGGCGAACATCGTCATGGACACCGACGTCAGGCGCAGCCAGTCCAGCATGCCGCCGACGGACAGCCGCACGCCCCCGACCGTCACGAACGGCGCCGCATGCGACTGCGCGGTGAGTACCACACCGATCATCAGGCCGTACCAGAACCAGCGGGGCAGGCGCGGGGCCGCGCCGACGGGGATCCGGGCGACGATCATGGAGATCCCGACGAATCCCGCGACCATCCCGATCACCGGCCAGGACGGCCGCACGGCGATCAGCATCCCCAGCAGCGCCATTATGACCAGTTTCGTGCCGGCCCACAGGCGGTGCACCGGACTGCTGCCGGGGATGTAGCGCAACAGGTTGGGCTCGGTACGGCGGATCCGCCCGGCCGGGCGCCGCCGGGGGAACCGGCCGCGGCCTCCGGCCGGGCGCCGTGCGCGGTCGGTGTCCGGCCGGGATTGCGGGGGCACGGCCACCGGTTTCCGCGCCGGTACGGAACCCGGGCACGCGGCATCTCCGACATGGGCATCTCCGACATGGGCATCGTCGGGGCGGACACCGTCGTCGACACGGGGGGCGTCGTCGGGGCGGACACCGTCGCCGATACAGCCGTCGTCGATACGGACAGCACTGTCGGGGTGGACAGCACTGTCGGGGCGGACAGCGCCGTCGGGGAGCGCGGCGCCTGTAGCAGCCCCCGCCGGACGCGGGTGGGGCAGCAGCGCGGGCATGCGGCATGGCGTGCCGTCGGTGAACGGTCCGTCATGGACGAGCCGTCCGGCGTCCAGGACGAGCATCCGCTCGGTGAGGCAGGCCATGCCGTCCAGGTCATGGGAAACCACCACCAGCGTCAAGCCGGTCCGGATCCGAAGGTTCACCAGAACGTCGA
Organism: Protofrankia symbiont of Coriaria ruscifolia; assembly: GCF_900634745.1. Classification (NCBI taxonomy): domain Bacteria; kingdom Bacillati; phylum Actinomycetota; class Actinomycetes; order Frankiales; family Frankiaceae; genus Protofrankia; species Protofrankia symbiont of Coriaria ruscifolia. The sequence goes on along the minus strand of NZ_CAAAFR010000148.1, from coordinate 6,547 downwards.
TCAGAATCCGCCTGGACGGGGCGTCCAGGCCCGCCAGCGGCTCGTCGAGAATCATCAGCCGGGGCCGGCAGGCGATCAGTCCGGCGAGCGCGGCGCGGCGCATCTGCCCACCGGAGAGATCCTCCACCCGCCGGTCCCGGAAGAGCTCGGGGTCAAGCCCGACCGCGGCGAGAGCCTCGTCGGCGGCAGCCGCGTCCACACCGGCCGCCGCGCACACGTCAGCACCCACGGTGGGCGCCAGCAGTTGCAGGCGGGAGTGCTGCACGGCCAGTCCGATCTCGCCGGGGCAGGCGGTCAGCGGCCGGCCGCCAAGGTGCGCCTCACCCTCCGACGGACTCAGCAGACCGGCGAGGACGGCGGCCAACGTCGACTTGCCCGATCCGTTGCGACCGCGGATCAGCACAGCCTCGCCGCTGTCGAGGCAGAAGGAGATACCGCTTAGCGCCCGGCGGGCCCACGGTGACCGGGGCGAGTAGACCTGCCCCACACCGTCGAGGCAGACCAGCGCGGGCGCGCCCGCGGTCCGCCGCTGCCCGTCCGAGGTAACGGATGCGACGGGCCTGGCAGGTATGGAGGATGTGACAGGAGCCGGATCCACCGGATCTGTCTGGCTTACCGGTGCGGCTGGTATGGCGGGTGCGGCAGAGGACGGGAGGGATGGGACAGCCGTGTGGGAGGGGACGGGCAGGGTCCGCGGCGGGCGCGGGGCGGACCCGCACGGCGTATCGCCCGCTGACGTCAGCCGACCGGCGTCGAGGACGATCCGGCGGTGCGCCCGGTACGCCTCTGCCGCGTGATGGGTCACATGGACGACCGCGACCCCCGCCTCGCCGGGCAGTTGCGCCAGCAGGTCGGTGAGCTGGTCACGGCCTTCGGCGTCCACCATGGCGGTGGACTCGTCGGAGACGAGCAGCCGGGGTGCCCGCGCGAGCGCGGCCGCGATCGCCAGGCGTTGGAGCTGCCCGCCGGACAGCGTAGCGGTTTCGCGGTCGGCGACGTTCGCGAGCCCGACCCGCTCCAGCAGGGTCTCGACGTCGACCGTACGGCCACCGTCGGGCAGGCCCCAGACGACGTCGTCACGGACGCGCACCCCCAGTACCTGCGACTCCGGCCGCTGAAAGATCATGGCGGTTCCGCCGGTCCGGCCCAGTGCGCAGTCGCCGGGCCGCAGCACCCGCCCGTCGGTGGGGCTCCAGCCGCTGATGATCCGGGCAAGCGTCGACTTCCCCGAACCGTTACCGCCGACGATCGCCACGAACTCGGCCGGCCGGATCGTCAGGGACACGTCCCGCAACGCATCTTGCGTAACATGAGGGTAGCGGTAGGTAACTGATTCCAGGTGGACGGGCAGCGGATGTGGATATTGGCGCGCTGGCGACGGTTTCTGGTGTGCTGGTGCCGATCTCCGTGTCGATGTCCACATGGGTGCGTTCGGGTGGTCGGTCCGGGCGGCCGGTGCGCCGACGGCGAGCCGGCGCAGCACCGGGCGGGTGACCGCAGCCGCGGCGAGCACGTTGACGGCGGTGTTCGCCAGCAACGTGATCGGCAGCAGCGCCCACCAGTGCGCCGCGCCCCACTGGACGATCGAGTCCGCGGTGCCCAGACCCGGACCATCCGGGTCGACGCCCAGCCGGATGGCGCTGCTGCGGGCGCCGTCCCAGCTGTTGACGATTTCGGCGAGAACCAGTGCTCGTAGGTCGGTGAGAACGCAGAACAGCGCGTTCATGCCGAGCGCGACCGGCGCCCACAGCGTGGTGAGGCCCACCACCGTGGTGCGCACGAGGCCCCAGCGGCGGCGGTGCGCAGTGCCCAGCAGCGTGCCGGTCATCATGCAGGATGCGATCGTGATCGCGAAGCCGGTGCCGCCGATGAGAACGGCCACCGCCAGCGCTGTGACCATCGCCGTGAGGGCCGCCCGCAGCCTCCAGCGCGCGGCGAGCGCTGCCGCCGGAACCGTCGCCGCGATCGTGAGCACCCAGCCGAAGGGAAGGAAACGCGCGACCATACAGATCGCGATCACCAGATCGACCAGGAGCGCGGCTTCGACGATTTCCACCGTGCGCAGCCGCTGCCGGGCCTGCGGCGTCCTGGACGGCTGCGGCGCCGCGGCGACACCGGTAGGTGGAGGACCGGAGGGCGGGGAGCCGGCCGTGGGCATGTCGGACAGCATGGCCACCGTCAGTTCTCCGATCCGGCGGTGATCTCGTCGACGATCGTGGTCGAGCACCTACGTCCGGCAGACAGCCGCGGTGTCACCGTGACGAGCGGGGAACGCGTCTGCTCCTTGGTCAGTTCCCGCAGGCCCACTCGCCGCTCCACCCATCTACTTGTCCCCATGCACGCCACACCGGACATCCAACTGTCGCATGGAACCTGCGGGGTGTTCGAACCGTCCGGCCCGAAGTCCATGCCACCTGCGACAAAGATCATGAAGGTTTTATGTTGCCCGTGAAGCTGGCCACGAACGGTAAGGGACCGCAAGCCTACGAGTATGCGCCCGTGGGTCGGCCCGTCGACCGCTGATCATCAGAAGGGGATGTTCGATCAGTACTGTTAACGGCATAGTCAACGGGCAGTCCGGCGATGCGGTGCCTGCCGCCGGACCCGACACCGCATGGCCTGACGCTGCAGGCCCCGAGGCTGTGGGACCCGGCACTGTGGGACCCGGCACTGTGGGACCCGACGATGCTGTGGGACCCGACGATGCTGTGGGACCCGACGGGGTGCCCCTGGGAACGACCCCGCGGACCATGGTGCGGCTCCTTCCGGGCGGCGCGCCGGGGAACACCGGCAGTGGGGGGTACCGTGCCGAAGCCGATCCGGTGCTGCTGCGGCGCTTCTACCGGGAGATGGTCATGGTCCGCCGGTTCGACGAGGAGGCGACGGCCCTGGCGCGTACCGGCGAACTCGGATTGTGGGTGACCTCTGCCGGGCAGGAGGCCGCGCAAGTCGGGTCGGTGCACGCATTGCGTGACTATGACGAGGTGTTTCCCAGCTACCGTGAGCACGCCGTCGCCCTTGCACGCGGTATTCCGCCCAGCCAGCTGCTCAGCCTGTTCCGCGGAACCGACTTCGGCGGCTGGGACCCCGGTGCCCACCGGGTCCGGGCGTACACGCTGGTGCTCGGTACGCAGACGTTGCACGCGGTCGGGTACGCCCGGGGGATTCAGATGGACCAGCGGCGATGGCCGAGCCGGCTCTCCGGCGACGAGGCTGTGATCGTCTACTTCGGGGACGGCGCCGCAAGCGAGGGCGACACCAGTGAGGCGATGTCGTGGGCCGCGGTCGACCGCCTGCCCATGCTCTTCTTCTGCCAGAACAACCAGTGGGCGATCTCCACGCCGGTTTCCCGGCAGGCCCGGGTAGGGCTGCACCGGCGGGCCGAGGGTTTCGGCATGCCTGGAGTCCTCGTCGACGGCAACGACGTGGTTGCGGTACACGCTGTCACCCGTGCCGCCGCCGACCGGGCCCGCAGTGGCGGCGGACCGACGTTCATCGAGGCGTACACTTACCGGCTCGGCGGGCATTCCACTGCCGACGACCCGAGTCGCTACCGCGGGGCCGAGGAGGTCCAACGGTGGCGCGCCCACGATCCGATCGTGCGGCTACGCCGGCACCTCGACGCGTGCGGTCTGCTGGGGCAGGCATTCACCGATGAGGTCGAACGGGCCGCCGACGAGCTCGCGCAGCACGTCCGAACGGCTGTCCCGACGCTGCCCGACCCGGCAGCGGAACACATCCACCGGCATGTCATCGCCGACAGTGGCGACTGGCCGGACCAAGGGCCGGCCCGACGGCCGGAGCGGCGGTGGTGACCGGGGCCGGTTCGGGCCGCATGGCCAGTTCACATGGTCAGTTCAACGGACGGAAGGACGGGGGCTGGATGGCCGGGGGTTCCGCGGTGTATACGGCCAGGGTGCGGGCGAGGTCGGTCGGGTCGACACCGATGGCGTGCATGCTGCGGGCGAGATCGTCCATCACCACCAGGGCGTGGTGCAGCAGGACCTCGGCGATGCCCGGAGGCCGCTGGATCGCTAGCCGGAACGCGCTCGTGGTCTCGGTGTCTCCCGTCAGCGCGGCCAATGCGCCGACGCGGATCCGCTCGCTGAGCGATTCCCACACCCCCTCCGCATGGGGTGCCTGCGCGCCGCGCCATACCCCGCGGTAGGTCAGCGACCGGATGACCATGTGCGGCTGTTCGCCGGTCCGCAGGTGCAGCGTCACCGCCCACATCGCCAGCAGCCAGCTCAGCGACTGCAGGATGCGCACGGCGTCGACCTGCAGGCGCGTGGCCAAAGCCTCCTCCGCCTCCTGGCGGGTGGTCGTGTCCGCCCACGCCTGGACCAGGCGTTCGGCTTCCACGATGTCGGTGATGTCCAATTCAGGGGTACACGGTCGTGCAACCGCGGCAGCTCGCTGCGAGGCGGTGTCGACTAATGCGAGCGCACCGACATCGTGCAGTGTCTGCCAGGAAAGTCCCGCTGGCGCCATAGTCGATACGGTAACGTCCCGTTCGTCCGTTGAGTCCATCTATAACGCAACTCACTGAACTTTCTTTACTGCTTCGGATGCCTCCGGTTGCCAATACGGCGGATGCCACCGCGCCCGGACCGCTCTGAAACATACAGCGAATTAATTTGAAACGTCCGAATAAACAAAGATGGCGCGATCATGATTTTTCCGTGCCTGGATCCCCGGACCGCTGTTCGCCTGTTGGTCTGTTACGGCGTGTGGTCTGTTACGGCGTGCCGGCCGGCTTCCGATCAGGGTGGTCGTCAGGTTTCGATCGATGTGATCACGGTGATCGCAGCGGCAGACGCGGTCGGAGCGGGAAAAGTTCGTCACTCGCCGCCGACGCGGGATGGCGCACGATGGTCGGGACGGCGCACGATAGATGTCGTGAGTCGGGGAACCCTGCGTGTCTACCTCGGCGCGGCGCCGGGCGTGGGCAAGACCTTTGCCGCCCTCGACGAGGCACACCGGCGTCGGGAACGGGGTACCGACGTGGTCGTCGGCTTCGTCGAGACCCACGGTCGTCCCAAGACGACCGCGCTGCTCAAGGGGCTGGAAGTCGTCCCGCGTAGGGAGATCTCCTACCGCGGTTCGACGTTCACCGAGATGGACGTGGACGCCGTGCTCGAACGCGGGCCCGCGGTTGCGCTTGTCGACGAGCTCGCGCACACCAACGTCCCCGGCAGCCGCAACGCAAAGCGCTGGCAGGACGTCCAGGAGATCCTTCAGGCGGGTATCGACGTCATCTCCAACGTCAACATCCAGCACATGGAGTCGCTCAACGACGTCGTCGAGACGATTACCGGGGTGTCGCAACGGGAAACGGTGCCTGACGAGGTCGTCCGCCAGGCCGACCAGGTGGAGCTGGTCGACATGGCACCGGAGGCGCTGCGCCGGCGGATGGCGCACGGTAACATCTACGCTCCCGAGAAGATCGACGCAGCGCTGTCGAACTACTTCCGGGTGGGTAACCTCACCGCGTTGCGGGAGATCGCGTTGCTGTGGGTCGCGGACAAGGTCGACGAACAGCTCGACCGGTACCGGGCCGAACACGGAATAGCCGGCACCTGGGAAACCCGGGAAAGGGTCGTCGTCGCTCTCACCGGTGGGTCCGAGGGCGACACGCTGATCCGCCGGGCGGTCCGGATCGCCGACCGCAGCAAGGGCTCCGACCTGCTCGCGGTGCACGTCGCCCGCTCCGACGGACTGACCGGGGCGAACCCCCAGGCACTCGCCCACCAGCGGACGCTGGTGGAAAGCCTCGGCGGCACCTACCACCACGTCATCGGTGACGACGTCCCGACCGCGCTGCTGGACTTCGCCCGCGCGGAGAACGCCACCCAGCTGGTGCTCGGAGCCAGCCGGCGGGGGCGCTTCGCCCAGATGCTCAGCCCCGGGATCGGCGTCACCACCACGAAACTGTCGGGGTCGATCGACGTCCACATGGTCACCCACGAGGAAGCCGGTCGCGGGCGGCGCCTTCCGCGTCTCGCCCACGGGCTCGAGCCCCGGCGCCGGCTGATCGCGACCGCGATGGCCGTCGGTCTCCTGCCGTTGCTGACGGTCGTACTCGCGCACTCCCGCGGCTCGCTCAACGTGACCACCGACGTCCTCGTCTACCTGCTGGCGGTAGTGATCGCGGCCCTGGTGGGTGGGTTCTGGCCCGCGCTGCTCGCCGCGGTCGCCAGTTCCCTGCTGCTGAACTACTACTTCTTCACCGCGCCCCGGCACCGCTGGACGATAGCGGAGCGTAATAACGCCTTTGCTCTTGTTGCTTTCGTTCTCGTCGGGGTCATGGTCAGCAGAGTAGTCGATCTTGCCGCTCGCCGCTACAGCCAGGCGGTGCGGGCATCCGCCGAAGCCACCACCCTGTCGGTGCTCGCTGGCAGCGTCCTACGCGGTGAGGACGCGCTTCCGGCCCTGCTCGAGCGGGTCCGGGAGACGTTCGGGATGACGGCCGCGACCCTCCTCGAACGTACGGACGAAGGCGGGCGGGGCACCGGGGGGGCAGGCAGGGCGAAGGCGGGCACCAGGG
>NZ_CAAAFR010000147.1:8770-13993 GCF_900634745.1 Protofrankia symbiont of Coriaria ruscifolia | reverse complement strand
GGGCGAAGGCGGGCACCAGGGGGGCAGCGGGCCCCGGAGGGGCAGGCGCCGCGGAGGTAGACGTGGCGTCGGAGGGCAACCGACCGGCTCGGTTGGGTGGCCGTGGCTGGCGTGCCGTCCACAGCGTGGGTATCGACCCGTGCGCGCGGCCCGAGGACGGCGACGTGGACGTGCCGGTCGGGGACAACCTCGCGATGGTGTTACGTGGACGCCCACTGCCCGCCGCGGACCGTCGGATACTCGCCGCTTTCGCCGCGCAGGCCGCGCTCGCCTTTGAGCAGCGTCGGCTTGCCGAAGCGGCCGCCGAAGCCGGGCCGCTGGCCGAAGCCGACCGGGTCCGTACCGCCCTGCTGGCCGCGGTCAGTCACGATCTGCGCTCACCACTGGCCTCGGCCAAAGCCGCCATCGCCAGCCTGCGCAGTCGTGACGTCATCTGGACGCCGACCGAACAGGCGGAGTTGCTCGCCACGGCCGACGAATCCATGGACCGGCTCACCCGGCTCGTCGACAACCTGCTGGACATGAGCCGGCTGCAGGCCGGTGTGCTCAGCGTTTTCCCCCGCCAGACCGGCCTCGACGACGTCGTCCCGCACGCCCTCGACGAGCTCGGGCCACCCGGACGGACGGTGGAGATCCAGGTGCCGGACGGCCTGCCCGACATCTACGCCGACCCCACGCTCCTGGAGCGGATCGTGGTCAACCTCGCGTCCAACGCCCTGCGGCACTCCCCGGAGGGAACCCATCCCGTCATCACCGCGAGCGCTTTGGACGACCGGGTCGAGCTGCGTGTCATCGACCGTGGGCCCGGCATCCCGGCGGAGAACCGTGACCGGGTCTTCCAGCCGTTCCAGCGCCTCGGCGACCGGGACAACACCACCGGCGTCGGGCTCGGGCTCGCCCTCTCCCGGGGTCTGGCCGAGGCCATGGGCGGCTCTCTCGTCACCGACGACACTCCCGGCGGTGGGCTCACCATGGTCCTGTCCCTGCCCGCCGCGTGGTCCGTCCAGCAGCCGGTTCCCGCCGTGGTCGCCGACGGCTGAGTCACAGCGGTTGCCGTGTGCTGCTTGCGGAGGGGACCAAGCTGGTCACCAGCGGACTGACCCAGTTGGAGATCACTCGTACCCTGTTGCGTGCGGGCGCCGACCACCAACGGGTGCCCTACTTCACGGCCCAGGCCCTCCGGGGCGTGTACCTCGTGGGCGTCACCAGTACCGTGCTCGCCCGCGCCATCTCCTACCGCGTTCCACGGTTGGGCTCGCTTGAGGCCATCCACCTGGCCGGTGCGGACCCGTTCCGGGCGAACTGACCGACTTTCGTCACCTACGATCAGGAGGCTGACCGCTGCCGCCGTCGATCTCGGTTTTCCGGTGACCTCGCCCTCCTGACCGAAGGCGTAGGTGGAAACCGCTGCGATAGCACTGGTTCCACCCATATCCCCGTGAGAACGGCGGTTCAGGCGGTGTAGGGAAGGTCGGCAGGGTAGGTGATGCGGATCTCCCTGATCGTCGTCGGGAAGTCACGTTGGTTGTTGGTGATGAACCGGTCCGCGCCCACCGCGACCGCGGTAGCCAGGTGGCTGGCGTCAGCCGCCCGCAGCCGGTACCGGCTGGACAGCGCCACCGCGAGCTCGGCGGTTGTCTGGTCGAGCGGGCGCAGCTCAAGACGTGCCAGCAGACCCACGAGTATTCGCACTTCGTCGGTGTTGCTGTCACGCACTGGTTTGGCGAGCACCTCCGGCAGCAACAGGAGCGAGCCGACGCCGACCGGGGGGTCGTTGTCGCTTGGGGGTGCGACCGGGAACAGTGCGGCCACCCGACGGCCGAGTGGGTGGTCCGTGGTGGCCGCGTAGATGAGTACGTCGGCGTCGAAGGCATCCACTATCGGTTCTCACGGCCGGTTCTGATTTCGCGGATCAGTTCCTCGGCGCGGGTCACGCTCAAGCCACCCGATGTCGGTAGCGGCGTGGCTCGCGCGGTCTGGAGCAGTTCGTGGATGCGTTCGGCATCGGCCAGCGCGGCGTGCGCCCGACGGGCACGCAGTGCATCGGGGCGGATGAGCACGGCTGCTGGGCGGCCATGCCGGGTGATTGTGATCTCCTCGCCGTTGTCCACGCGGGTGAGCAGCTCGGGGAGGTTGGCCCGTGCCTCGCTGACGGTCATCGAAGTCATGACGATAGTGTACGCAGACGTACATGGATGTACAGAACGGCTGACCGCCCGGCTCCACGTGGCAGGCTTTCTTATTTCCAGCCGATTTCTCGGGCGCTTGGCTGTGGCAGGACGGGTCCCATGGCTGAGCTGGTCAGGGCTGGTAGCGGTAACCCATGCCGGGTTCGGTGATGAAGTGGCGGGGGTGCGCCGGGTTCGGCTCGAGTTTGCGGCGCAACCGTCCCATGTACTCGCGTAGGTAGTGGCTTTGCTCCTTGGGCGAGGGACCGCCGGTCCGGGGGAGAAGCTGACGGTAGGTGAGCAGCTTTTCCGGGTTGCGGAGCAGGACGTCGAGCAGGTGCCATTCGGTGGGAGTGAGCCGGACGGGGGCGGAGCCGGCGGTGTCCGAGGGGCTGGCAGTGTCCGCGGGGATGGCGGGGTTACGGATGATCCGCCGGGCAGCGAGATCGATCGTGTAGTCGCCGATCGTTGCGGTGGGCGGGTCGGTTGTGGCCGGGGTGCGTCGGGCGACCGCCCGGAGCCGGGCGAGGAGTTCGTCGACGCGGAAGGGCTTGGTGACGTAGTCGTCGGCGCCTGCGTCGAGCGCGCCGACCTTGTCGTCACTGCCGGCGCGGCCGGACAGCACGATGATCGGTATGACGGTCCGGTCGCGCAGGGCGTGGATGACGTCGGTTCCATCGATGTCGGGCAGGCCGAGGTCGAGCAGGATGATGTCGGGTTGTTCGGTGGCGGCCGTGGCGAGTGCCTGGCGTCCCGTGGACGCGGTGATGACGTCATATCCCCGGGCGTGCAGGGTGATCCGCAGTGCCCGCAGGATCTGCAGTTCGTCGTCGACGATCAGGATGCGGGTCACGCTTCGACCTCCGCAACGCCCGCGTCGGTGGGTGCGGCGGGCAGCGACAGGACCATGGTGACGCCTCCGCCGGGGGTTTCCTCAGGGGCGAGTTTCCCTTCCATGGCTTCGCTGAGGCCGCGGGACAGGCCGAGGCCGACTCCGGTGATGTTGTCACGGTCACCGAGACGCTGGAACGGGGCGAAGACGCGTTCGTGGTCCGTCTCGGGGATACCGGGACCGCGGTCGATCACACGCAGTTCGACCCGGTTGCCCAGTGCGCTGGCGGTGATGACGGGTGGCTGGTCGGCGGGGGCGTGGCGGATGGCGTTGGCCGCCAGGTTGGCGATGATCCGTTCGAGTAGGTGCGGGTCGGCGCTGACCTCGGGGAGCGTCTGGGATATCCGGATGTCGACGCTGTGCCCGGCCGGGCCGAGCTGGTCCAGGGCGAGCGGGACGAGTTCGCCCAGAACGACGGGCTGCGTCGACACGTGCAGTGCGCCGGCCTGCAGGCGGCTCATGTCGAGGAGGTTCTCGACCAGGCGGGTCAGTCGGTCGAGGCTTTCGTCGGCGGTGGCCAGCAGCTCGGTCTGGTCGTGTCGGGTCCAGAAGACGTCGGAGGCGCGCAGGCTGGAGACGGCGGTCTTCGCCGACGCCAGCGGACTGCGCAGCTCGTGGCTGACGGCGCTCAGCAGAGCCGTACGGGCGCGGTCGGCCTCGGCCAGTTCGGCGGCTTGCGCGGCCTGGACGGCCAGCCGATGGCGATCAAGCGCGACCGCGGCCTGGGCTGCGAAGGCGGTGAGCACGCCACGGTCGGCGCCGGGCAGAACCCGCCCTCGCAGGGCCAGGTGAAGGTCGGGGCGGATGGGAACCGCCGTGTCGGCATCCTCCGGCAGCAGGCATGGGTCAGGGCCGCTGACACCGACCGTCCAGGTGTCGGTAGCCCGGGTGACGCCCATGGTGCGGCGTTCGAGGAGGGTGACGGAGACCATCCCGAATGTCTCACTGATCCGATCGAGCACGGCGGACAGTGCGTCCTGGCCGGCGACGAGGCTACCGGACAGGGTGGCCAGGGTGTGGGCTTCGGCCTTGGCGCGGGCGGCCTCCCGGGTGCGGCGCGCGGCGATGTCCACGATCACACTGACGGTGGCGGCGACCAGGACGAACACGATGATGGCGAGGACGTTCGCAGGGTTGCTCATGTACAGCGTGTGCAACGGTTCGGTGAAGACCCAGCCGGCGAGCAGGCTTGCCGAGATCGCAGCGAACACGGACGGGTAGAGACCGCCGACGACGGCGATGCCGACGACCACCGTGAGGTAGAGCAGCAGGCAGCTGGCAAGGTCAAGGTCGCCCCGCAGCCGCGAGAGCCCGATGGTGAGGGCTGGCAGGGCCACGGCGGCGAGGATCGCCCCGGCAATCCGACGCCGGGGGGTGAGGCCGCCGGCGAGTTCGGGCAACCGGTAGTAACCTTTACCCGCTTGATCGTGCGGGACGATGTGGACGTCGATCTGTCCGGATGCACGGGTCACCTCGGCGGTGACGTCTCGGCCGCCGAGGATGGTGCCGAGCCACGTGCGCCGGCTCGCCCCCAGCGCGAGCTGGCTGGCGTTCTTCCCACGGGCGAACTCCAGCAGCGTATGTGGGATGTGCTGCCCGATGACGTGGTGGTGCTGCCGCCGAGGCTTTCGACCAGCTCACGTTGCTGTTGCAGCGCCGCCGCGGATGCGCTGATAAGACCGTCGCTGCGGGTTACGTGGACGGCGAGCAGCGCGGTGAGGTTGCCGAGCGGCATGTGGACGGCTGCGAGCACCGCAAGGACGGTCGCGGCCTGCAGCCACGCGCTCATGGCCGCCTCCGCGGGCCGGCGGGGCTTTCGAAACCACGTTGGTTGTTATGGCGCTGGTTGTTACGGCACGGCCTGGTGCAAGGTCGTGTTGCGCGAGGCTGGATCGCATAAGGCTGGATCGTGCGGTGTTCCCTGGTGCGACAATACCCGTTACGATCGTATTCGTCACAATACGTCCTGGTATGTCGAAAATCATTCATGTGTACTTCCCGCACGTGGACGGTGATGAGGGAGGTGACGAGGAAATGGCCTTTGTGACGAGAGAGCCTCGGGCCTCCGGCCGCGCGGAGAGACCTATGATCGCGCGGCCTTCGGCCAGGTTGCCGGGTGGCGCGTGGCGGGACTGAAGACGAGTACCGCGCACCACCCGGCGG
>NZ_CAAAFR010000147.1:0-8682 GCF_900634745.1 Protofrankia symbiont of Coriaria ruscifolia | reverse complement strand
GCCGGGTGGCGCGTGGCGGGACTGAAGACGAGTACCGCGCACCACCCGGCGGCTGTGTTGCCCTGACCGGAGTCGCTTCGGCCGGGCGGCGTCAGCTCGTACGCAGTTTGTCCAGGGCGAGGTTGAGCTCGAGGACGTTGACCGTGGGTTCGCCGAGGAAGCCGAGCGCACGGTTGTCCACCCGGTCCTCGACCAGCTTGTGGACCACTGCCGGGTCGAGCCCACGGGCCCTTGCGACCCTGCTCACCTGCAGGTTGGCGTAGGCCGGGGAGATGTCCGGGTCCAAGCCGCTGCCGGAGGCGGTCACCGCGTCCGGGGGCACCGGGTTGTCCTCGCTCTTGCCCGGCCCGGGGACGATGACGCGCCTGCCCGCCGCGTAGTCGCCGCCCAGCGTCGCGCACTCGACCTTCACACCTTCGTAGGTGGCGACGAACGGCTCCGCCGGGCATTCCTCGTTCACGCTGACGACCCGGGTGACCGGCCCGGCGTAGCCCGGGTCACGGTAGAACACCGACAGGACTGCGCCGACACCGCCCGAGGTGCAGTACGGACGCTGTCCGTTGACACCTTCGAGCTCCCCAACGGCCTTGCTGCGGCCGCAGACCTGGGTGAGCAGGCTCTGCTTGCTCTCGTCGTCGTCAGTGGTGGCGGGGTCGTCGAAGGCGTCGACGGCATCCTCCGGACCGAGGTTGGACGCGGATGTCGCGGTGGGGTCGTAGCCGTCGCCGGCCGCCGACGGACGGGACTGGAAGTACTTCGGGATCGGGTTGCCGTCGGAGTCGGTGAACAGCTGGCCGATCAGTGCCGAGCCGACAACCTGTCCATTGGCTGCCTTGACCAGGGAGCCGTCCGCCCTGTGCTTGAGGCCGGGCAGCTGGGCGACCGCGGTGATCGTGAGTGGATAGGCGATGCCGGTGATCACCGTGAGTACCAGCAGAACGCGCAGGGCGGCGAGGAGATGCCGGACGAAGCCAGGCAGGCGCGAGGAGGCCATGATGATCACCGAACTCCGGGGATGAACTGGATGATCAGGTCGACCAGCTTGATCCCGATGAACGGGATGATCAGGCCGCCCAGTCCGTAGATGTAGAGGTTGCGACGCAGCATCGCCGCAGCGTTGCTCGGCGTGTAGCGCACACCGCGCAGGGCAAGCGGGATCAACGCGATGATGATCAGTGCGTTGAAGATGACCGCGGACAGAATCGCGGACTCCGGGCTGTGCAGCCGCATGATGTTGAGCTTGTCCAGCCCCGGGTACACCGCCGCGAACATCGCCGGAATGATCGCGAAGTACTTGGCGACGTCGTTGGCGATCGAGAACGTCGTCAGGGCCCCACGCGTGATGAGCAACTGCTTGCCGATCTCGACGATCTCGATGAGCTTCGTCGGGTTGCTGTCCAGATCGACCATGTTCCCGGCTTCCTTGGCCGCGGAGGTGCCCGTGTTCATGGCCACGCCGACGTCGGCCTGGGCGAGCGCGGGGGCGTCGTTGGTGCCGTCCCCGGTCATCGCGACGAGCTTGCCGCCATCCTGCTCCCGCTTGATCAGGGCGAGCTTGTCCTGCGGGGTCGCTTCGGCGAGGAAGTCGTCCACCCCTGCCTCGTCGGCGATGGCCCGGGCGGTCAGCGGGTTGTCACCGGTGATCATGACGGTGCGGATACCCATGCTGCGCATCTCGTCGAAGCGCTCCCGCATGCCCGACTTCACGATGTCCTTGAGCTGGATCACCCCGAGGACGCGGGCGGTCCGCCCGGCACTCTCGCCCGAGGAGGTGCCGGTCACCTCCGCGACGACCAGCGGCGTCCCACCGGACGCGGAGATGCCGTCCACCACCTGGCCGGTGTCGTTGGGTGCGGTCCCGCCGTTCTCGCGGACCCACGCCAGCACCGCGGTGGCCGCTCCCTTGCGGATCTGCCGCCCGCCGCCGTCCTGGAGCCCGGGCGCGGCCAGGTCGACACCGGACATCCGGGTCTGCGCGGTGAACGCGACGAACGTCGCGGTGGACAGTTCGCCCGCGGTCCGTTCACGCAGGCCGTACGTGGTCTTGGCGAAGACCACGATCGAGCGTCCTTCCGGTGTCTCGTCCGCAAGCGAGGACAGCTGTGCGGCATCGGCGAGTTCGTGCTCGTCCACATCCCCGACCGGGATGAACACACGCGCCTCGCGGTTACCAAGGGTGATGGTCCCGGTCTTGTCGAGGAGCAGAGTGTTGACGTCTCCCGCCGCCTCGACCGCGCGGCCACTCATCGCGAGCACGTTGCGCTGCACCAGTCGGTCCATGCCGGCGATTCCGATCGCCGACAGCAACGCGCCGATCGTCGTGGGGATCAGGCACACCACCAGCGACACCAGCACGATCCCGGTGACGCCGTTCGCGTTCAGGGCGGCGCTGCCGGGGACGCCGGGCTGCTGGGCCTTCGAGAAGATCGCCAGTGGTTGGAGGGTCGCGACCGCGAGCAGGAAGATGATGGTCAGTGAGGCCAGCAGGATGTTCAGCGCGACCTCGTTCGGAGTCTTCTGCCGGTTCGCGCCTTCCACCAGTGCAATCATCCGGTCGATGAAGCTTTCCCCGGGCTTCTGCGTGATCTCGATGATGATCTGGTCGGACAGCACCAGGGTGCCACCGGTCACCGCGGACCGGTCTCCACCGGACTCCCTGATCACCGGGGCCGACTCGCCGGTGATGGCGGACTCGTCGACGCTCGCGATGCCCTCGATGACGTCGCCGTCGCCGGGGATGAACTCGCCCGCCTCCACTACCACCTGGTCGCCTTTGAGCAGGCTCGGAGCGGGGACCCGTTCGATGCGCGCAGCGTCGATGACCTGACCGGGTTCCCAGCCGGCGAGCCGGCGGGCGACGGTGTCGGTCTTGGCCTTGCGCAGTGCGTCGGCCTGTGCTTTTCCGCGTCCTTCGGCGACCGCCTCGGCGAGGTTCGCGAATACCACGGTCAGCCACAGCCAGACGACGATCAGCCATGCGAACGCGGTGGCGTCCCGGATCGCGAGCGCGGTGGTGAACACGGCACCGATCTCGACGATGAACATGACCGGGTTACGCCACAGCGTGGTCGGGTTCAGCTTCCGGAACGCGTCCGGGGCGGAACGAACGAGCATCTTCGGATCGAGCAATCCACCCTGTACCCGCCGTGGCGGCCGGGAGGAGCCGGGATCCCGCAGCGACCCGGCGGGGTTTTCATTCACAGTAACCGTGGACATTTAGTGAAGGCCTTCCGCGAACGGTCCGAGCGCAATGGCCGGGAAGTAGGTCAGCGCGACGACGATGAGCGCGACACCGGCGACGAGGCCGACGAACAACGGCCGGTGGGTGGGCAGCGTCCCGGTTGACGGAGGAACCGGCTTCTGCTGGGCGAGGCTGCCGGCCAGGCCCAGGACGAACACGATCGGTAGGAATCGGGCGAGCAGCATGGAGATGCCCAGCGCCGTGTTCCACCAGTTCGTGTTCACGGTGATACCCGCGAACGCCGAGCCGTTGTTGTTTGCTGCCGACGTAGCCGCGTACAGCACCTCGGACAGGCCGTGCGCGCCGGAGTTCAACATGTTCGTCCGCTCACCTGGCAGGGCCATGGCCAATGCCGTGACGCCGAGGACCAGCGTCGGCGTGGTGAGAATGTAGAGCGCGGCGAACTTCACCTCCCGCGCGGCGATCTTCTTGCCGAGGTATTCGGGTGTCCGCCCGATCATCAGGCCACCGACGAACACCGCGAGCACAGCGATGATCAACATGCCGTACAGTCCCGACCCGGTGCCGCCCGGAGCGATCTCCCCGAGCATCATGTTCAGCAGCAGAACTGCGCCGCCAAGGCTCGTGTAGGAGTCGTGGAAGGAGTTCACCGCACCCGTGGACGTCAGCGTCGTCGCAGCCGCGAAAGTGGCCGAGTTCGGCACGCCGAAGCGGGTCTCGGTGCCCTCGGTCGCGGCGCCGACGGATGCTGGAACCGTGCCGTGATGCGCCATCTGAAAGCCGTGTACCAGGAACATGCTGGTCAACGCGAGCACGACCATGACGGAGACGATCGCGAGGCCCTGGCGGGTGTCGCCGACCATCTTCCCGAAGGTTCTCGGCAGCGAGAAGGCGATGGCCAGCAGCAGGTAGATCTCCAGCCAGTTGGTCCAGGTCGCCGGGTTCTCGAACGGGTGGGCGGAGTTGGCATTGTAGAAACCGCCGCCGTTGGTGCCGAACTCCTTGATGATCTCCTGGCTCGCCACCGGGCCGCCGGTCACGGTCTGCTTGCCGCCGGCAATGGTCGCCACCGTCTGGACATGGTGGAAGTTCTGCACGACGCCGCCCGCGATCAGTATGACCGCACCGATGGCGGAGATCGGCAGCAGCACGCGGACAACGGCGCGGACCAGGTCCACCCAGAAATTGCCGAGCTGGTCGGTGCGGTTGCGGGAGAACCCGCGGACCAGGGCGATCGCCACCGCGATGCCGACCGCGGCACTGGTGAAGTTCTGCACCGCGAGACCGGACATCTGCACGAGGTAGCCGAGCGTCGACTCACCCGAGTACGACTGCCAGTTGGTGTTCGTGACGAAGCTCGTGGCCGTGTTGAACGCCTGTCCCTGCTCCATCCCGGCGAAGCCGAGGTTGAGCAGCAGATGGCCCTGCAGGCGCAGGAAGGCATACAGGAACACTACCGAGACGAGGGAGAAGGCGAGCACGCTGCGCAGGTAGGTGCTCCATCGCTGGTCCGCGTCCGGATTGACACCGACCAGCCGATAGATCACTTTTTCGGCGCGTAGGTGATGCCCGGATGTGTACACCCGGGCCATATAGTCACCAAACGGCCGATAGGTCAGGCCAAGCGCGATGGCGAGAGAGGCGGCGAAGATGATCCCCGCCGTCGTGGTGTTCATTCAGTAACCCCTTAAGGCCGTCGATGGCGCAGGAAGTTTCACAATGGCCTCGCCTTCGGCCCGGTTGGAAAAATCTACCAGCAGCGCGGGAAAATCCATTACAACGCCTTCGCCCCGGTAGGTCAGAACTTCTCCGGAAAAAGCAGGGAGATCACGAGGAAGATTGTCAGGATGATCGCCAGAACCAGGCCGGTCAGGTTTTCGGCGGTCACAGCTTCTCCACTCCGCGCACGACAAGTCCCAGGACCGCGAATATTGCGATGGTCAGGACGACGAAAATCAGGTCACGCACCAACTACTCCTTCTGTCACAGCAGGGACCGGCGAGGTACGGCGATGCTCCTCGGGGCGATGGCAGCCTCACCACGACCAGCGGCCCGGATGCCGACGGCGACACCAGGCTCGTGTTTGCTCGTGTTTCGCCGGATCTCCCGACCGGATGCCCCGAGGAGAAGCACGACACGCCGGATGTCCCACGTGTCACCCGGGAATGCTGACATCATGAAACATCCTCGGACCGCGCTGGTTGCTGTGCTACCGCACCGGCAGCGACGGCTAGCATCGACCCCGCAGGAGCCGGCTACCAGTGGTGTTGACGCCCTGATGACGCCAAATGTCGAAACTTCAACCTGCCGTTGACATTCGTTGCCGAACGCCGGGTATCCACGTTTCGATCGTGGTAACGATCATGGGGGAAGGTCCGGTCGGCCGGCCTCTCCGGCGGTCTTGCCTCCATGGTCCGGCAAGCGGCGGGTCAGCGGGTGGTCGGGAGCGCGGTCACGTGGTCGGGAGTACGGTCACGCGATCAGAGTCCGGGGTGACATGAGGGGCCCATCCGGATGCGATCCGCTCAGGAGTCGACGCGCATGAGGCCCTCCTGCGCGACGGAGACGACGAGCTTGCCGTCGGCGGTGTATATTTCGCCGCGGGCGAAACCGCGGGAGCCGGACGCCGACGGGCTTTCCTGGATGTAGAGGAGCCAGTCGTCCGCGCGGAACGGACGGTGGAACCACATGGCGTGATCGAGACTGGCCAGCGAGATCGTCCGGCCGTTCGTCGACCTGTGCGGGAGCAGGGTCGTCGTGATCAGTCGCAGGTCGGACGCGTACGCGACCGCGCAGACATGGTAGAGCGGATCGGCGGGCAGTGTCCCCCGGGCACGGAACCACATCCGCTGGTGCGGGCTGTGCGGCTCCCCGTGCGAGGACCACACGGGCTGCTGGATGGAACCGTCAGGCCCTTCGGTCGCCACGAGCCGGACGTCGAGATACCGGGAGAAGAAAGGCTCGACGCTCTCGTCGTCCGAGAGATTCTCGTCGTCCGAGAGAATCTTGGCGAACTCGCCGAGCTCGCCAAGCTCACCGGACGGCCCGTCGGGTGGCGGTGACGGCGGCATGGGTGACTGATGCTCCAAGCCGTCTGTGGCGCGCTGGAAGGACGCGGACAGGTTGAAGATCGCCCGGCCGTGTTGGATGGCGACCACGCGCCGGGTCGTGAACGATCGCCCGTCGCGGATCAGGTCCACGTCGTAGATGATCGGTGCCGCGGGATCACCCGGCAGCAGGAAGTAGGCGTGCAGTGAGTGAACCGGACGATCAGGGGCGACGGTTCGGCCGGCGGCGATGAGCGCCTGCGCCGCGACGTGGCCCCCGAACACCCGGGTTGGCGCCGTGTGCCACGACCAACCGCGGAAGATGTTGGTTTCGATGCGGTCGAGGTCGAGGACCTCGACCAGAGAATCGGTCTCCGCGCGCGTCACCTGATCGACTTTACCCATCCGGCGGCGGCACTTCCCCCAGCAGCGATGATCCTGGGATTTCGGCCTCGGGCAGTGCGGGAGAAGCGTGATCGTGCTGCCATCAGTCCTCCGGTGACCCGGGGACCTGGGCCTGCAGGGCGAAGACGGTGGCCGGGTCGCGCCCGGGGGAGGGGATCGTCGCCAGGAGATGACGCCGCCACAGCCCCTCGGCCTCGTCCGCCGCGCCGGCCTCGATCAGCGCGACCAGCCGCCGGTAGGGGTCATGAACGTCGTCCCCGGCCTCCGGTATCCCCGTCTGCGTCAGATCGGTGTCGGCGGTCAGTCCGTCCTCGTGCGCCATGCCGATGATGTGGCGCAGCATCCCGGCAAGGACGACCAGGGTCTGGTTGCCGGCGAGTTCCACCAGGAGGCTGTGGAAGCTCGCCAGCGCGGCCCGCGATGCTCCAGGAACTCGGGCTTCCCGGACGCCTGCCGGCCGGCCCGCACCTGCTGTGGCGGCCTCGATGGAGGAAAGCGCCACCCGCAGCCTGGCAAGGTCCTTGTCCGTGCGGCGTTGCGCGAGCTGGCGGACGCAGGACGGTTCGAGGAGCACCCTGGCCTGGTGGACGTCGGCGAGGGTGGTGCCACGGTATTCCAGGACGAGCGCGGCGTAGCGGGCAGCGACGTCACCGTTGGGCGTGTGGACCCGGGCTCCTCCGTGAGCCCCGCGCCGGACGCTGATCAGTGCTTCGGACTCCAGGACGCGGAACGCCTCCCGCAGCGTCGGACGCGAGACACCGAACTGTTCCATCAGGACGGCTTCCGGGGGGAGAGCGTCTCCCTCGACCAGTTCGCCACGCACGATCTGGCGTCGCAGGCGCGCGGCGACCAGCTCGGCGGTCTTGGGGACGCGTACCTGCCGGCCGATGCGGCCGTCGCCGGCCGGAGGTCTGCCGGTGCCGTTGTCGCGCACCCCGGGTGGCAGATCGGCCGGCAGATCAGGCGCCCTGACGCCACCGCGTTCCCCGATGCCTACCGGGCCGTCCGTTGCGATGCCGGCTGCGTTCAGTAACACCATGATGGTCCCCCTCGGAGAGATCCGGTTGCGGGCGGACAGTGCATGATCTCCTGGCTGCAGGTCGGCTCCTTCGTCCAGAAGATCACATTGCCGCTGTTAGCGATGTCACCAGAAGTGCTGGCGAGGTTGCATTGTGACACTACTAGTTGTCGGTGCATACGAGGGGTGTCAAGATTACTACATAACAGTAACTGTTTGTAGCCAATGTTCACTGAATTTTTACTAAAAGTAATCATACTGAAGCTTCTTGTCGTCATCTGGCAGCCGCGAGCGCCACGCCACGATCAGGGCGGACGGTGCGGTGAGTGAGCCATGCGGACGAAAAAAGTGCCGGCCGGTGTTCCACCCGGATGGCCCGGGTCGTGCACGTCGACGGTTGCGGGCCATCGAATCCACATCTGAGGAGATCGCGATGACGGCTCTGTATACGGCCGAGGCCACCGCATGGGGTGGGCGTGAGGGGCGGGTGACGTCCAGCGATGGGCGGGTGGACCTGACCCTGTCCCTGCCCAAGGGGCTCGGGGGCGACGACGGTCCGGGCACCAACCCGGAGCAGTTGTTCGCCACCGGTTATGCCGCATGTTTCCACAGCGCGCTCAAAGCCGTCGCCCGGCGGGAGAAAGTCGATGTTTCCGGGTCGGCGGTCACCGTACGGATCGAGATCGGCCCGGATGACGACGGGTTCGCCCTTGCCGCCGCGATCGAGGTCGAGATCGAACAGGTCGACCGGGACGTGGCCGCCAGGCTCGTCGAGCAGGCCCACGCCCTCTGCCCGTACTCCAGGGCGACACGGGGCAACATCGTCTCCACCGCCACCCTGGTGGCCGGCTGAGCGCCGGTAGAGCGGGAGCCAGCCGGTAACAGTCGGCGGGGCGAGGGCCAGCCGGCAGAGGTGACAGGGGTTAGTCAGTCAGTACCGGTGAGGGTCAGCCCACAGGTCGGCCCTCACCGGTACCCGGCCGACCCGTGGGTTGCCGGGTATGCCGCCC
>NZ_CAAAFR010000146.1:0-17155 GCF_900634745.1 Protofrankia symbiont of Coriaria ruscifolia | reverse complement strand
CACCCACCCGGGACGTGCCCGCTGCCCGGGACCGTTCCGGATCTCCCGGACTTCGAGCGAATCCTTTATCTCTTTGCCATCTCTTTGCCAGAGCGATTTCGCCGCCGGGGATGCCGGTGAAAGACCGCTGAGGATGCTGAGGATTGGCTGTGTCGCGGCCGGTGAATCGGACCCAATATTCGTGGCCGGTGACCTGCCCTCGGATGCGACTTCGCCCGGATCGGACCGGATTGGGCGGGGCGTGGGGTGCTTGTGCCGCCGGATGGTCGTAGCGTCTTCGTCCATGAGCAACGCGCGAATCGCGACCGTTGGCGTTGAGGAGGAGTTTCACATCCTGGATCTCACCTCCCGGCAGCTCGTGCCGCAGGCTACGGCGATCCTCGAGCGTGTTGCGGAGGATCGTTTCTCCGCCGAGCTGCTCAAGTCGGTGGTGGAATCCAACAGCCGTCCGTGCACCGATCTCGCCGACCTGCGAGGCAATCTGCTCCAGCTGCGGCACGAGCTCGTGGCGGCCGCCGAACCGCTCGGGCTCGGCCTCGCGTCCGCGGGAACCGTTCCGTTGGTCGACCAGGACGTACTCGGGATCAGCCATGACCAACGCTACGAGCAGATGCTCGCCGACTACCAGCTTCTCGCCCGGGAACAGCTGATCTGCGGCGCGCAGGTGCATGTCGAGGTCGCGGATCGCGACCTCGCGATAGCGGTGGCCGCATGGGTCGCGCCGTGGCTGCCGACGCTGCTCGCGGTGTCG
This sequence comes from Protofrankia symbiont of Coriaria ruscifolia, assembly GCF_900634745.1. Lineage (NCBI taxonomy): Bacteria > Bacillati > Actinomycetota > Actinomycetes > Frankiales > Frankiaceae > Protofrankia > Protofrankia symbiont of Coriaria ruscifolia. The sequence continues at coordinate 16,404 of NZ_CAAAFR010000146.1, read as the reverse complement.
GCGAGTTCCCCTTACTGGAAGGGCATGGACAGCGGCTACGCGAGCATGCGCACGCTGGTGTGGCAGCGGTGGCCGACCGCCGGTGTCACCGGGTCGTTCAGCACGGCGGCCGAATACGACCAGGTTGTCGCGGATCTGATCAAGTCCGGGGTGATCAGCGATCCTGGCATGGTCTACTTCGACGTCCGTCCGTCCGCGCATCTGCCCACGGTCGAACTGCGTGTCTGTGACGCCTGCCCGGACGTCGACATTGTTATCCTCATCGCCGGCCTGTTCCGTGCGCTCGTCCGCCGGGCGACCCTGGCGATCGAGACCGGCGTGCCCGTACCGCCGCAGCGAACGGAACTGCTGCGGGCGGCCACCTGGCGGGCGGCCCGGTCCGGGATCGAAGGTGACCTCATCGACGTGGCCGGGGCGGGTCCGGTACCAGCGCGGGACCTGCTGTACCGGCTGGTGGACGAGGTGCGCGCCGAGCTCGAGCACGCCGGTGACTGGGAGCTGATCCGCGATCTCACCCACTATGCCGTTGGACGCGGCAGCGCCGCGGCCCGGCAGCGGCGGGCCTTTGCCCGGTGCGAGCGGCTGGCCGACGTCGCCGACCTCATCCTCGCCGAGACCCGCGAGGTGGCGGGCGCGGCGAGCCCGCTGGCCGCGGCCGTGGCATCCACCCGTCGTCCGCAGCCGGCGGCGGGCCTGCTGGCCGGCTACCAGCCGGAGGGTTTCGACGAGGTGGTGGACGCCGACGGCGCGGTCCGCGCATCTTACGGGAGTGTGATCCAGACGCTGGACAGCCTCGGAGCGGGGGTGCTGGCACAGCGCTCCGACGCCCGCGGCGCCGAGCAGATCTCCCGCGGCGCGGTGTTCCGGGTGTCCGGGGAGGACGCGGCCCGTCCCCTGCCGTTCGACCTGGTGCCGCGCATCGTCTCCGGCGCCGAATGGTCACGGCTGCGGGCGGGTCTGTCCCAGCGCGTCCGGGCGCTGGAGGCGTTCCTGCACGATGTCTACGGCGAGCAGTCCGTTCTCCGGGACGGCGTGGTCCCGGCCTGGGCGGTGCGGGACGCTCCCGGGATGCGGGCTGCCGGGTTCGACGTGCCCGCGGATGCCGTACGGGCGAGCGTCAGCGGCATCGACCTGGTCCGGGATGCAAGTGGTAGCTGGTACGTCCTCGAGGACAACCTGCGGGTGCCCTCCGGGGTCGCCTATGCGATGGAGGGCCGGCGGCTGACCCGGCTGATCCTGCCCGAACTGGCGCTGCCCGACGGGCTCATGGGGGTCGACGGCGTGCCCACCCTGCTGCACGAGACCCTGGTCGCCGCGGCGCCCACCCGGGCGGCGGGGGAGCCGGTGGTCGCCGTGCTGACCGACGGGTCGGACAACTCGGCACATTTCGAGCACACGCTGCTGGCCGAGGAGATGGGGGTGGCGCTCGTCGAGCCGTCGGACCTTGTCGCCGACGACGGCCCCGACGGCGTTGTCATCCATCACCTCGGCCGCGCCGGCCGGCGGCGCGTCGACGTGCTGTACCGGCGTTTCGACGAGGACGACCTGGACACGGCCGTGGCCGCCGACGGCCGGCCGCTGGGTCCGGCGCTGGTCGCCGCGGTGCGGGCGGGCACCCTCAGTCTGGCCAACGCCCCCGGTAACGGGGTCGCCGACGACAAGCTCCTGTACGCCTACGTGCCGCAACTGATCAGCTACTACCTGGGCGAGCGGCCGCTGCTGGACGACGTCCACACCTATGTCTGCGGGGATCCCGACCAGTGCGCGCACGTGCTGGACCATCTCGACGAGCTGGTCGTGAAGCCCGCCGACGGCTACGGCGGGGACGGTGTCCTGATCGGCCCGCAGGCGGGCGAGGCCGAGCTCGCCGCCGTCCGGCGGCGCATCCTGGCTGATCCGCGGCGCTGGATCGGCCAGGAGCTCGTGCGGCTGTCGACCCATCCGACCTGGCATGAGGGCCGGTTGCTGCCGTGCTCGGTGGACCTGCGCGCCTTCGTCTACCTCGGTGCGCGGGCAGTCGTCGCGCCGGTGGCGTTGACCAGGGTCGCGCCCCCAGGCAGTTTGATCGTCAATTCGTCCCGGGGCGGTGGTTCCAAGGACACCTGGCTGCTGAGCTGACGGACCGCACAGCGCAGTCCCGCAGCCCGGCGGGGTTGTACCAGCCGTGTACCAGCCGGGCTGTGCGGGTGGACGGGCGGCAGAGGCCCCGGACGACCGCCATCGCAACCGCGATGTTATCCGCCGGTAACCATTGGCTCCGATGGTGGTAGCCACGCGATCCGGAAGGGTCGTCCGGGAACGGGCGTCCAGGAGGGCCGTCGAAGAAGCCTATACGTGACCGACAGGAGCGGATATGTGCGGTCTGAGCGGAGAGCTGCGATTCGACGGTGCCGCGGCCGATGTGGACGCGGTGGTGCGGATGGCCGAACGGATGCGCCCGAGGGGTCCGGACGCCTCGGGTGTGTGGGCGTCCGGGCCGGTCGCCTTCGGCCACCGACGCCTGAAGATCATCGATCTTTCGGAGCGCGGTTCGCAGCCGATGGTCGACAGCGAGCTCGGCCTGACCTCCGTCTTCAACGGCTGCATCTACAACTACCGGGAGCTGCGCGAGGAGCTGACCGCGCAGGGATACCGTTTCTTCTCGGCGTCCGACACCGAAGTGATCGGCAAGGCGTACCACCGGTGGGGTACCCGCTGCGTCGACCACTTCGCCGGGATGTTCGCCTTCGCCGTCCACGAGCGGGACACCGGCCGTCTCGTCCTCGGCCGTGACCGCCTCGGTATCAAGCCGCTGTACGTGACCGGGAACTCCGCTCGCCTGCGCTTCGCCTCGACGCTGCCCGCGCTGCTTGCCGCCGGCGGCGTCAGCGGTGAGATCGACCTGGTCGCGCTGCATCACTACCTGTCGTTCCACTCGGTGGTCCCGGCACCGCGCACGATCCTGCGCGACGTCCGCAAACTGCCCGCGGCCACGGTGCGGACCATCGAGGCGGACGGTTCGAGCACCGACGAGCTCTACTGGCGTCCGGACTTCTCCCGGGACCCGGCGTACGCGGGCTGGTCGGAGGAGGACTGGCGGGAGGCGATAGGTGAGCGGCTGCGCACCGCCGTGCGCCGGCGCATGGTCGCCGACGTCGGTGTCGGCGTGCTGCTGTCCGGCGGGCTGGACTCCAGCCTGATCGTGGCGCTGCTCGCCGAGGCCGGGCAGTCGGGCCTGGCGACCTTCAGCGTCGGGTTCGAGGCCGCCGGCGGCGAGTCCGGTGACGAGTTCGCCTACTCGGACGTCATCGCCGCCCACTTCGGCACCGACCACCACCAGATCCGGGTGGCCAGCGAACGCCTGCTGCCCGCCATCGACCGGGCCGTCGCCTCGATGAGCGAGCCGATGGTCAGTCACGACTGCGTCGCGTTCCACCTGCTGTCGCAGGAGGTCTCGCGCCACGTCAAGGTCGTGCAGTCCGGGCAGGGCGCGGACGAGGTATTCGCCGGCTACTCCTGGTATCCGCCGTTGGCCGGCGTCCGGCGTGAGGAGGCGGTCGAGGACTACCTGCGGGTGTTCGCCGACCGCTCCCACGCGGCGATCAACGCCGTCCTCGAGCCGGAATACGCACTCGACACCGACGCCAGCCGCGCCTTCGTCACGGCCCACTTCGCCGAGCCCGGCGCGGCCAGCGCCGTGGACGCGGCGCTGCGCATCGATTCGACGGTCATGCTGGTGGAGGATCCGGTGAAGCGGGTCGACAACATGACCATGGCGTCCGGTCTGGAGGCCCGCACCCCGTTCCTCGACCACGAGCTCGTCGAGCTCGCCGCGGCCTGCCCGCCCGGACTCAAGCTCGCCTCCGGTGGCAAGGGGATCCTCAAGGACATCGGCCGTCCGATCATGCCTGCCGAAGTCATCGACCGTCCCAAGGGCTACTTCCCGGTCCCGGCGATCCGACACCTGTCGGGGGTGTACCTTGACCGCGTCCGAGAGTCGCTCACCGACCCGGTCGCCAAGGCCCGTGGGCTGTTCCGCGCAGACTGGGTGGAGGCCATGCTCGCCGCGCCGAACGACAACCGGACCACCCTCGGCGCGAACGCGCTGTGGCAGGCCGCCCTGTTGGAGATGTGGTTGCAAACCCAGGGGGTGTCATGATCGGTAACGGTGTGGCGGCCGGATCCCCCGAGCGCAGGGAGCCCGGAGGGCGCCTCGCCGACCTGGTGGACGACTGGGTGGCGGCGGCAAGCTGCTTCTCGCCGAGCCTGGGCAGCGACGGCGAGGTCGCCTACGTCAGCGACCGTGACGGTACCCCGCGATTGTGGTTACGCGACGTGACTGGGGTGGAGCGGGTGGTCGACACCGGTGCCGGCCATGTCCGATCCGTGCTCTGCTCACCCGGCGGAGCCTGGATCGCCGTGGTGGTCGCGCCCGGGGGCGGGGAGTACACCGAGGTCCGGGTCGTCCGCCCGGACGGCAGCGGGCTGCGCCGCCTGGCCGGCGGCTGGTACTCGACCGTACCGGGGCCGGGGCCGGGGCTGGGGCTGGCTGCCGGCGCTGACACCGGAGCGGGTCCTGGAGTCGTGGAACCGGGTGGTGCTCACGCCGCGTTCACGACACCGGCTGTTGTGGCGCCACCCTTCCCGCTGTACCTCGGGGTGGACGGTTCCATGGCGGGAAGGGTGGCGGGGTTCGCGGCAGGCTCCGTGGCAGGTGCCGAGGCCGGCACGGCGAGCGCGGCCACCCTTGGACGCTGGACGCCGGACGGCACCGCCGTGGCTGTGTGCGAGTCGGTCGGGTCGGGAATGACCCATGCTCTGCTCGTCGACCCCGAGACCGGGCGGCGTGACCCTCTGGCCGTGGGCCAGGCGCTGGCCGTCTGCGACATCGACGGGGACGCCGCGAGCGGATACCGGCTGCTGCTGCGGGAGGGCCCCCGGGGCGTCCGCCGGCTCATCCTGGTCGATTCGGCGACCGGGCGCTTCCATCCCCTGCTGGATGGAACGGGCACGGTGGGGCTCGGCCGGTTCGCCGCGGACGTCACCGCTCCAGCCACGGATGCTGCCTCGTCCGGATCGTCGGGTGGGACCGTGGCCTACGTCCTTTCCGACGCTGGTCGGGAACGAGCCGTGCTGGTCGCAGTGACCCTGGGTAACGATTTCATGCCGAAGAGCGTTGATGTCGTGGCGGCCCGTGACGACGCTGACCTGGAACGGTTCGCGCTGTTGCCAGGCGGCTTCCCCACCGGCAGTGGCAGCGGTGCCGGCAGTGGCACCGGCAGCGGCAGAGCGCGGCCCGCCGCCGTGCTGGCGTGGAACGTCGACGGGCAGACCGTTCTCGACGTGGTCGATCTCAACCCGGGTGGATCGGGCCGCCCCCGGAGCCGCCGGGCCCTTCCCTCGCTACCACGGGAGGTCGCGGGCAGCCTGCTCGTGCACGACGGTGGACGCGGGCTGCTGCTGGCACTGGTCGGTTCGACCGTCCCCGGCGAGTTGTGGACCTACGACTTCGCCTCGGCGTCGGCCGGCTACCGATGTCTGCTCTCTCATGCACCCACCGCCTTCCCGGTACCGGTGCTCGCGTCCGTCAGCGATCCGGACGGGGTCCCGGCCGTGGATCCGGCGATACCGGCTGCCGCTGATCCTGAAGCCGGTCCTGCCGCGAGCCCTACGGCCGACCAACACGGCGACCTCGCCACCGACCTCGCCACCGACCTCGCCACCGCCACCGACCAGAACGGCGACCGGATTGCCGGCACGGCGCAGCCGCAGACCCGGCTCGTCCGGCCGGTGCTGCACAGGTTCGCCGCCCATGACGGTCTGGAGCTGTCCGGCTGGCTGTACCGGCCGTACGGCCAGCAGGCTCCGCACCCGACCCTGCTGTTCTTCCACGGCGGTCCGGAGGCGCAGGAACGTCCTGTGTTCAACCCGCTGTTCCAGGCTCTGGTGGCCCGCGGGATCGCCGTGTTCGCGCCGAACGTGCGAGGATCCACGGGCTACGGCCGTGCGTTCAGCGACGCGGACAACCACCGTCGCCGTTTCGACGGCATCGCCGACGTCGCGTCCTGTGTCCGCTACCTGGTGGACGTCGGTCTCGGTGACGGCGGGCGGATCGGGGTCGCGGGCCGCTCCTACGGGGGTTATCTGACGCTGGCGGCGCTGGTCACCTACCCGGAGCTGTTCGGTGTGGGCGTGGACATCTGCGGGATGGTGGACTTCGCCAGCTTCTACGCCCGCACCGAACCGTGGATCGCCGGCGCGGCCGTTACCAAGTACGGCGATCCGGTGGCCGACGCCGACCTGCTGCGGGAACTGTCACCGCTGCACCGTATGGACCGCGTGAGCGCGCCGTTGCTGGTCGTCCACGGCGCCAACGACACCAATGTTCCCGTCAGCGAGGCCGAGCAGGCGGTCGCCGCCGCGTCCGCGCGGGGGGTGGACTGCCGGTACCTGCTCTTCGAGGACGAGGGGCATGAGATCGCGGGCCTGGCGAACCGGACACTGTTCGTCCGGGAGACCGTCGAGTGGGTCGGTGCCCATCTGCTCGGCAGCCATCTGGCCGGACCGGCCCTGCAGGCGTCGGGGGCCGAACCGCTGACGGCCCGGGCGGACCTCCACGAGGTCGTCTGACGATCTCCACGTGGTTGCCCGGAGGAGTTGTGGCCGCCCGGAGGAGCGGGCGTCCGGAGAAGTTACCGGGTCCGTCCGACGGATGTCAGGTCAGACCGTGACGCCGAGGGGGACGGAGACCCCGAGGCCGCCGCGGGTGTCGGCGCCGTAGCGTGCCTTCTCCCTGGCGATGTCCAGGGGCCGGACGCCGGTGCGGCCGGAGGCGATCGCGGTGTCGTCGAGCAGGTGCGCGGGGATCACCCAGAGGACCTCGAACTCCAGGCCGTCGGGGTCGTGGGCGTAGAGGCTCTTGGTGGTGCCGTGGTCGGAGGCGCCGACCAGCGCCCCGGCCTCGGTGAGCCGGCGCGCCGCATTCTCGAGGTCGGTCAGGGTGCCGACCTCCCAGGCGACGTGGTACATGCCCACGGTCGACCGGCCCGCCGGTGAGTCACCGGCGTCCGCGCCGAGCTGGAACAGGCCGATGTCGTGGTCGTTGGTGGAGTCCGGCGCCTGCAGGAACGCGGCCCTGCCAGGCATCGAGATCGTCACCCGGAAGTCCAGGACGTCGGTGTAGAAGGCGGTGGTACGCGCGACGTCACGGACGTAGAGGACGACGTGGTTGAGGCGGTGGATGCCCATGATCTTCTCCTCGGGCGGCTCGACGCCTGATTCCGTGGGGGCGCTGTCCTGTTGAGCGCCGTTCTGTTGAGCGCCGTTCTGTTGAGCGTTCAACTATCTTGAAGGTACCCTCGTCCGTCCCGCTACACCCGAGTTGCCGGAGACGATCTCAGCCGGCGCGGTCGGGATGCGCCGTCCGGCATGCCGGTACTGTCCGCGGTCGCGGTCGCGGTCACGGTCCGGCGCCGGTGGCCGCGTCCAGCGCGTAGACGTTGTGGTCCAGGCCGCCGATGTAGAGCAGGCCGTCCGCGACCATCGGCGAGGAGTCGTCTATCGGTCCCCGCGTGGCGAACTTCCAGCGCAGCTCACCGGTGACGATGTCCACGGCGTACACATAGCGGTCCCGGCTGCCCACGTAGACCAGGTCACCGGACACGGTGGGTGAGGAACGGATGCCGTTTCCAGTAGGGAAGCGCCAGCGGACCCGGCTGGTGCCCGCGTCCAACGCGTACAGGTTGCCGTCGTCGCTGCCCACGTACAGCACCTCGTCCACCACCGTAGGTGTGGAGACCACGCCGTTCTGCGCGGTGAACTGCCAGGTCGGTGTTCCGTCCGTGGTCTTCAGGGCGTAGACATCGTGATCGTCGGCGCCGATCCACAGCATGCCGCCGGACACGGTGGGTGAGGAGTCGACGGTACTGCCGGTCGCGTGACGCCAGCGTTCCTTTCCGTTGCGGACATCCAGACCGTAGATGTTGTGGTCACGACAGCCGACGTACACCCCGCCACCGATGACCGCCGGCGACGAGTTGAACCAGTCGCCGCCGGTGAAGCGCCAGCGTTCGAGGCCCGTGACCGCGTCGACCGCATACAGGTTGTGGTCGCGGCATCCGATGTAGACCAGCCCGTCGACCACGGTCGGGGAGGAGTGCATCGCCGCCCCGGTGTCGAACCACCAGCGCCGTAGCCCGGTCGCGGTGTTCACCGCGTGCAGGTAGGTGTCGTTACAGCCGACGTAGACCGTGCCGTCGGCGACCGCCGGAGACGACGTCACCGCATCGCCGGTCTGGTATCGCCAACGTTCGAGGCCCGTGACCGCGTCGATGGCATACAGATGGCGGTCGTTGCTGCCGATGTAGACCACGCCTGCATCGACCGCGGGGGAGGAGTACACCTCCGCACCGGTGGTGAACACCCATGGCCGTGGGCCGTTGCTGCCGCTGGAACCGAGCAGGTGCACTGCGCCCCACGTGCCCGCCCCGGCCGCCGCGGCGACCGCGACCCCGCCTGCCGCTCGCAGCAGGGTCCGCCGGTGCGGTCGCGCGGGTGCGGACCGGTCACCGGCATGTTCCTGGTCGGCGCGACCGGCATGTTCCTGGTCGGCATGACCTGTACGCCCCCGGCCGGTACGGTCGCCCGGCAGCATCTGTTCCAGTGGTAGCGGCGGCGTCGGTGCGATCAACGGGGACTGCTGCGCCGACGGGTTGGAGATCGGTTCCCGGGGGGTGGGCGGTGGCTCGGAGCGCACCCGTGGCCCCGGCGCCATCCTGGTCAAGGTCGTGTTGTCCCGGTCGGCGTCACGCACCTGCGCCCTGCCCGCCTGCGCCCGGTCTGCCTGGGCTCGGTCTGCCTCGGCCTGCCCTGCCGGTGCCCTGCCTGCCTGCGCTGCGGGTGAGGGTGACTGCCCACCGGGGCCGGACGGGCCGGAGGGTCTGTCCCGGGGGTCCGGGCGGTGCCCGCGTTCATAGGCGTCCACCAGGTCGTAGACGGCGGGTGGCAGCCAGTGCTTCGCGCCGAAGCCGGTCGGCGCCTCCTGCCAGCGTCCGTCGATCTCCTCCAGCAGACGGTTCGGGGTGGGCCGCCGCGCCGGGTCGCGTTGCATGCAGCGGCGGATCACGTCGGTGAGCTCCGGGGAGAGCGCGGACAGGTCCGGTGGCCGGGACAGCAGCTGGGCCAGCACGTTGACCGGTGTGTCGCCGGTATAGGCGGTGCGGCCGGTCGCCGCGAACAGCAGGGTGGCGCCGAGGGAGTACACATCGGTGGCCGGGGCCACCGATGCGGTGTCCAGGGCCTGTTCCGGGGACATGTAGTGCGGTGTCCCGATCACGGCCTGGGTGATCTGCGCGCTGCTGACCGACGACCGGACCAGCCCGAAGTCGATCACCTTGGGGTTCTCCCGGGTCACCAGCACGTTCGACGGCTTGAGGTCCCGGTGGATCAGACCCACCCGGTGGATGGAGTCCAACGCCTCGGCGATCCCGGCCGCCAGCCATAACACCGCGTTGACCGGCAGCGGGCCGGTCTGGCGTATCAGCCAGAACAGGGACGGCGCGGGAACGTAGGCGATGGCCAGCCACGGCATCGCGGCCTTGGCGTCCGCGTCCACCAGGGAGGCCGTGTACACGCCGCTGACCTGCCGGGCCGCCGTGGCCTCCCGGGCGAAACGAGCCCGGAAGCCGGGCTCCTCCAGCATGTCGACGCGCACCGTCTTGACCGCGACCAGCAGCCCGGAGCGGGACTGGCCCAGGTACACCCGGCCCATCCCGCCGCTGCCGAGCCGGCCGAGCAGGCGGTAGGGGCCGATCGTCCGCGGGTCCTGCGGCGTCAGGGCGTCACACATGCTCTCGAAGGAGCTGTTCGCGCCCGTCACGTCCGCCTCCACCGGTTTGTCACAGCCGTCATCGTGCCCCGGGACACCACCTTTCGGGTGATCTTCCGGGCGATTGTTGTTCGGATAGTCGTTCCTTGGACGATTGTCCTCCGGGCGTGGTAATCGTCGTGCCTGGTCACCGGCCCGCGCGCACCGGGGTCGTGCTGTCGGCTCCCCCCGTGCCAGTTCCCTCCGTGCCAGTTCCCTTCGTGCCGGCTCCGCCTGCGGGAGCCGTCGCCGCCGTCAGCGCCCTGCCGATCGTCGTTTCCAGCCAGGGGGCGAGCTGGTGCATGCCGGATGCGGTCAGGTGGACGGCGTCGACGTAGAACGGGCCACCGGAGGCGGTGCGGGTCCAGCACTGGTCCCCCCGGCACAGCGCGGCGTCGACGTCCAGCAGCAGGACCTGCGGATACCTGCCGGCGGCCTCGGCGACCAGCGCGTTGTAGCAGCGGCTGGACTGGGCGTCGGTGTCCCCGGTGCTGCTGCGGCTGTTGGCCAGCAGCACCGGCCGGCCGGGGGCCTGCTGCTCCCACAGGTGCGCGGCCACGGCCAACCGCTCCCGGTAGATCTGCCGATAGCCGACGTCGCAGGGGGAGACGACCGTGGCGCGGTCCGGCCGCGCTGCCGCGTCCCCGCTCAGGTCGACCATCAGGACGTCGGGATGGCTGGCGGCGATCTGGGAGCGCCAGTACCGGTCCCAGTGCACGCAGTTCTCCGCCGGCGCCGCCGGTGCCCGCGCCGACACCGGTAGCTGGGCGTCAGCGCTGACGTGGGCCTGCGGTGTGCCGGGTGGCGCCACCGGGAACAGCCCGCAGCCGGGCAGTGAGCGGTCCACCACCGGGTAGCGGCCGGAGCCGTGCCGGCCGACCGCGGCAGCCAGATCACCGGCGAACGACCCGCCCAGCACCAGCACCACTGGTCCCGTGCCCGCCCGTAGCCGCTGCTCGGCCAGGGCGGGCAGCCACAGGCCGCCGGCCGCGACGGCGGTGTAGGACACCAGCAGCACCGAGGCGGTCCGCCCCAGCCGCCACCGGCGCAGCCGCAGCCGGCCGACCACCGCGTCCTGCAGCAGCAGCCCGAGGAGCGCGGCCAACCCGCCACCGACCACCAGCAGGGCATGCGGCCGCACCCGCGGGAAGGCGGACGCCAACGCCCAGAACACCGGCAGGTGCAGGAGCAGGAACGGGTAGGCCATCCCGCCCAGCTCCACCGGCGCGCCCCGGCCGAACAGCCACTGCAGCGGGCTGCGGCGGGCCGGCGCCGCCGGACGGTCCACGCTGGCCAGCAGCAGCGCGCCCGCACCGGCGGCGACGGCCGGCCCCCCGTTACGCAGCCAGTCGGCGGGATGCGCGGTGGCGACAATCCCGCCGGTGACCAGCACGGCCAGCGCGACCGTCCCGGCCGACGTCGCCCACCAGAACCCCCGGGGCGGGGTGGCGCCGGCGGAGCCGTTCGTTGCCGGGGTGGAGCCGCCGGGGCTGCTGGTCGCCGTCCGGATCTGCGCTGTCCGGACCTGCATGGCCACCACCACCGCGGCCGCCGTGGCGCCCAGCAGCCATTCGGCTACCCGGACGTGGCTGCCCAGGGCCAGTTCGGGCAGGTCCGCACCGGCGGAGGCCCGGGCCGGACCGACCAGGCAGGCGCCGGCGGCAAGCAGCGCGGTGACGGCCGCGGTCAGCCAGGCCGTCCAGCCCGTCCGCGCCGGCCGTCCGATCCGCCGGGCGACCCACCACGCGCCGGCCAGCAGCAGCGGTCCCGCGACGGCGAACTGTTCGACCAGGCTCAGCAACCACAGCAGACCCAGCGGGTCCACCTGGGCGGGACGGTCGGCGTACCAGTTGCCGTCGGCGCCGGTGAGCTGGCTCCGCGCTACGAGGTCGAACCAGTTCCCCAGCTGCGCCAGACCGGCAACCGCCTGCGGGCCGAGCTGCCGGGCCTGGCCGGGGGGGCTGAGCGCCATGGCAAGCCCCACGGTCGCGGCGAGGGTGAACAGTAGCAGCGGAACCCGCTGCTTGAAGTGGTCGCGGTATGCGGTGCCCAGGCCGAAGGCAGCGCGATCATGTTTTTCTCGCGCTGCCGGAGGCCCAAGTTCCTGGGTTGCTGAGCGGAGCCGGCCGGGCGGGCGTGACCATGCGGCACCCAGCAGGGTGCGGGTGGTCAGGTAGCCGGTGGCGGCCAGCACCAGATCCGGCCCGAGCAGCTCCGCGCGGAATCCTCCGGTGCTCTGCAGCATCACCGCGAGTACCGCAAGACCGAACACACCGATGACGGCACGTGACGGGGGAAGGGTCAGCGTACCGCCCTCCAGGTCGAGAAGCAGTCCCGGATCGTCTGTTCGGCAGCCCTGCCGGCGAACGACTCGTGCCGGTCCCGCAGCGGGTCGACGGTACTGGGATCAACGTGGAAGTCCACCCGCCACCAGTACAGGCCGGCCAGAGCACGTTCCCGCGCCATCCGGCAGGCGGCGGTGAACCAGCGTTGCTGGACGACCTCGTTGACCGGGCCACCGTTGTTCGGATTGGCCGGATGCCGGTAGATGCCGTCCTGGGCAGGAGCGCCCACCTCATACAGCAACAGGCCGGGTATGGTGCCGCGGGCCCGGCGGTCCAACCAGGCGTTCCAGCCCGCGGCCAGTTCCTCCACGGAGGCGTCGTCGGGCAACGGCAGTTCCGGGTAGGCGTCCACGCCGACCCGGTCCACCGGCATCCGGACCGTGGTGTGCACGAACACGTCCCAGTTGAACGCGTACCCGGTCTCGCCGCTGAACAGGGTCCGGGCGTATGCGGCCAGATCCGTCCAGCGCGGGTCACCTTCCAGGGAGTTGAGTTCCGTACCGATCACCATCGTGGCGGCGCCGGTCCGCTCGGCGAGGGCCAGGTAGGGCGTGAGGAAGCGGCGATAGGAGGCGAACCAGGCATTCCGATCGATCGGCCTGATCGTTCCACGCCAGTCCAGCCGGTTGGCGGCGGTCAGGTTCCGTTCGTCGAGTGTCGGACGCAGGGTGACACGCAGGCCGGAGTGCCTGGCCTCGTCCAGGAGGATGCCCAGCCGCTCCGGTGTGGGGGTGCTCCTGGCGCCGTGGACGGCGTTGGACCTGACCGTGTCGGTGAAGAAGGGAAAGGAAACGCAGATCGCGTTGGCTTCCAGGTCGACGACGTAGTCGACGACCTGTCGTGCCTTGATGCGGATCAGTTCGGCGGACTCGCTGGAATTGTCGTCCCAGTAGACCTGGACGCCGAGTTCGGGCCGCCCGGGATGCCAGGGGTAGGCGACCGCGGGGCCCGAGCCCGGACCCGGACCCGGAGTCGAGGTGGAGGCCGGGGCCGGGGCCGGGTGCTCTGCGCCTGAGGCCCGGCTTGGGACGCCGTCCGCCGCGGGCGCCGTCTGCGGCGCGGCCGGCCGGAACGCGGGAGTGCGCTCCTGCGGTACGGCGGCGCAGCCGGTGCCCGCGGTGAACATGACAAGTACGGCGACCAGCGTCATGCCGGCCGCGTTCAACCTGATCACATCGGTTTCGCGATCACGTTGAAGGTGGACTCGCCGTTGCGCAGGAAGCGGACCAGCCCCCGGAACACCGCGATCGCTTCCAGCAGGGAGAAGACCGGAATCAACAGCAGCAGGCACGGCGGTTCCCACCACCGGCGCCGGGGGTGCTCCGAAGCCCCTGCGTTGATCTTCAGACCCTCCCAGTAGAGCCAGATGCTGTAGGCCATGTTGGACGCCCAGATGGGCAGCAGCACGGCGCTGACCGGGGTGGTGTCGGTGTCCCCGAGCAGCGTACCGACCAGGATGATTAACCCCAGGTGCTGGATCGGTCCACATGCCCAGATCAGCACGTTGTGCAGGAGAAGCAGCCGGTGGCGCAACGGGACGGTGCGGTTGGCCGCCAGCCGGAACAGCCCCCAGGACCAGCGTTCCCGCTGCCGGACGAAGTCGGCCACGGTGGCCGGGGACGCGCCGTAGGAGCGTCCGGGGAACCAGTCGCTGCCACCGGGGTGGCGACCGCAGAAGAGCAGGGCGAACTGGGCGTCCTCGACGATGGCCTGGGGGCCGAAGTCCCAGCCGGTCGCCGCCTCCACCGACGCCCGGACCAGCAGCAGCTCCCCGTGCAGCCCGGCGCGCGGCATGCCGCGGCCAGTGGTGGCCGCGAACAGGCTGATGTCGCACCCCGGGCGGACCGCGTCGGCCAGCCATGTCAGCTTGTTCACCGCGTGTTCCCGCGGGTAGCTCAGGACTCCCTGCGCGAGGTGGCGGGCGTGCGCCCCGGCCAGCCACTGGGCGTTGAGAAACCGGGCCAGGGCCTCGGCGGTGTCGGGACCGACGCCGGTGTCGTCGTCCATGTGCAGCACCCACACGTCCCCCCTGGCCTCCCCCTCGGCGTAGCGCAGCTCGTGGACGTAGTGGTTCGCGCGGGCCTTGAAACGGGTACCGCCCGGGGTGCGGTAGCCGCGGGGCACGGTGACGACGCGGATCAGGTGGTCCGTCGCCGCCAGCGCGGCGATCTGGTCATAGGCCGCGCAGCCCTCCTCGACGACCACATCCACCCGCAGGTACGGGAAGTAGTCCGGCAGATACTGACAAAAGGAGCGAACAACCCGCTCGAGGGCGGGGTAGGTGTCGTGGCGTCCCACGGTCGGGACGACCACGATCAGCGGATTGTGGACGATTGCCGCGCTGACCGGCAGTTTGCGGTTGCGGCGCAGCCGAACGGCCGTGAGCACGCTCCCGTACATACCGATGACGGTGTTTGTGATGGGCAGTGTCCAGACCACCGCGGCTATCCAGCCCATGAAGCCGAAATCGGGGTCGCGGGCCCAGGCCCACCATCCGAAGGCGCCGAACGCGATGAAGCCGATCAGAAACGAGCTGAAACCGGGCCGCCATACCCACCGCTGCCGGGATTTGGCCAGCGGCATCGTGTCGTGCTCGACGGCGGTGGCCCAATCCAAGGATTCCCGGCGCATGAGATGCTCGGACGTGGTCACGCGGCTCCCCCCACAGGAGTACTGATCACGGTCCCCGAAACAATACGCCAGCCGGACCGGAGCGGGTGTATCCCGTAGGCGACGGTTGCTGTTGCCGACGGCGGCCGTAGCCTACTAGCGGTCTCGATGCGCGTGCTGTTCAGGGTCGACAGTGGTGCTTCGTGGTGATTCCGTTGTCACCGGTGGAGCCCGTCCCGGTCGGGTTCTACTCCGGTTGGGACGGGAACTCCCGACCACCCTGAGACATCCGTCTGGCGTGCTCGGTGAAAAGTGCGGCGGTACTCGACGGGTGGATCACGCGGAGGCCGTCGTAGTCGGGGTAGTGGGAGCCGTCGTCATTGCGCCCGGTGAGGAGCCAGAACTGGTCGCCGTCGCCGTCGTGGCCTTCGACCTCGGCCGTCCAGGCTGCGTAGACCGTGTTGCGGGTGGCCTCGTCGTCCCGCCAGGAGAATTCCTCCAGCACCGCCGGCACCCCGGCGTCGGCGGCGTCACGAAGGTGGTCGTGAATCCATCGGATGCCCCAGTCCGGCGATTTTTCACCCCATTGCTGGGGATGGAGATGAAATGTTCCATAATCGATCGTGGGCAGCCGGACGAGTCGATGCCAGGCCACCCCCTCGCGGTTGGAATAGGGGTGGTCGGCCGCGCCGGCACGGCCGTAGAAACCTTCGTCGCCGACCGCGACCAGCTGGCGGGGCGCCAGCCGCTTGACATGTCGGCTCATCTCGTCGGCCCAGGCGACCAGCGTGTCCCCGGACGGGTCGGATGGGCAGCGGGGCTCATTGGCCAGCTCCCAGGTCATGACCGCCGGCTCGGAGTCGTACGGCACGCCCGTGTACCGGTTCCGCCGGCTGATCACGTGCTTCACCCAGGCCTTGTAGCATTTCCTCATGTTGCGGCGGTGGAAGAAGTCGTCGTGTTCGGCGGAGAACCATGCGGCGTACTGTGGAATCCCCCCGAAGTCGCTCCAGTTGTTCGCCAGGACAATCACCAGCCGCAGCCCTAGCTGCCCGGCCCTGAAGACGGCGTAGTCCAGGTGCTCGAAACCGTCCTCGTCATATCTGAACGGTTCCGGCTGCAACACCACGCCGTCTGCCGCAGCGCCGTCGAGGAAGCCCCAGCAGCGGACCACCCGCAGGCCCATCGTCGCGGCGTCGCTCAGCACGCTGTCGGTCATCCGCTGGCTCTTGTAATGCAGGTAGTAGTTGTTGGTGCCGCAGAAGCGGAAGCGTCTGCCGGCGAGCAGGAATGCGCCGCCGTGAACTCGGACGAAATCAGGGGTCCCACGGCCGGTGGGGCTGGATCCAGCAGAGGAGGACACGGTCCGGGACGATACGGCCATCCCCGGGATGGGGCGGTCCCGGGGATGCCGGGACCGGTCGTCCCGGTCGTCCCGGTCGTCCTAGTCGTCTATCGTCACCCGGCGTATCCGATCGTTGCAGTTGTCGGTGATGTAGAGGTGGCCCGTGATGTCCAGGCCCAGGCCGTTGGGATCGCACAGGCGGGCTGCGGTGGCTGGTCCGTTGTCGCCG
Source organism: Protofrankia symbiont of Coriaria ruscifolia (assembly GCF_900634745.1). Lineage (NCBI taxonomy): Bacteria > Bacillati > Actinomycetota > Actinomycetes > Frankiales > Frankiaceae > Protofrankia > Protofrankia symbiont of Coriaria ruscifolia. The sequence goes on along the minus strand of NZ_CAAAFR010000146.1, from coordinate 31 downwards.
GAGTAGCCGGCCACCCCGCTGCCGGCGACGG
>NZ_CAAAFR010000145.1:0-12209 GCF_900634745.1 Protofrankia symbiont of Coriaria ruscifolia | reverse complement strand
CGGTGGTGATGACATCGTTGGTGCCGATGCGGCGGATGCTGTGGTTGCCGGTGTCGGTGATGTACAGGTTGCCGCCGGCGTCCACCATGACGCCGGTCGGTTTCGTCAGCTGGGCTGCGGTGGCTGGTCCGTTGTCGCCGGAGTAGCCGGCCGCCCCGGTGCCGGCGACGGTGGTGACGGTTCCGGCGACGTTGATGCGGCGGATGCGGTTGTTGTCGGTGTCGGCAATGTACAGGTTGCCGGCCCTGTCCCGGGCCACGTCCGTGGGAGTGGCGAAGTGGGCCTGGGCGGCGGGTCCGTTGTCGCCGGAGAAACCGTATGTACCGGTGCCCGCGACGGTGGTGATGACGCCGTCGGTGCCGATGCGGCGGATGCGGTTGTTGCCGGTGTCGGCGAAGTAGACAGCGCCGGTGTTGTCCACCATCGGATCGTCCGGCTTGCTCAGTTGGGCCGCGGTGGCTGGCCCGTTGTCGCCGGAGAAGCCGGCAACACCGGTGCCGGCAGCCGTTATGATCATGATTGGTCGCGACGATCGGCTGATCAGCAAAGCGATGACCACGACGATGACCGCCCAGACGGCTACGCCGGCGGCGACGACCCGTCGACGCCGCCGGCGGCGGGCGCCGTCCGCCGGTTTCGGGGCGATCGGCTCGGGCACGAGCGCACGCCGTGCGGTCACTTCGCCGTCCTGGTCGATGTGCCGGTCAATGTGCTGGTCCGCCCGCTGGTCAATGTGCCGGTCGACCCGCCGGTCAGTGGTGCGACCGATGTCCGGTATCGGTGCCGGTGTCCGCCCCGGAGCCTGCCGGCCGGCCGGTGGGGGCGGCGCCGTCCGGCCCGGCGGCGCCGCAACGGCCTGTCCGCCGGCGAGTCCGGACACCCTTCCCGCTCCCGCCGGGTACCGTGCGGCCTCGCGGACGTCGTCGGCGACGTGCAGGCTGATCTCGCAGCGGCTGGTCCAGCGCGGGCCGTACGCGCGGGCCGCGGCGCGGGCGAGGTCGAGGGCGAAGGCCCGGGCTGTGGGATGCCGCAGCGCCGGATCCCGGTCAAGGACGCGCATGAGGATCTTCGCCACGGATTCGGGAACGCCCGCCGGGGGCAGCGTGGGGAGGTCGACCTTCTGGCGGATCAGCGCCATCAGGGGCAGTTCCGGGTTGAACGGCGGAGCGTCGGCGAGCATTTCGTAAAGGACGATTCCCAGCGCGTACAGGTCGGTGGCCGGGCTGAGGCGACCGCCGTCGAGCTGTTCGGGTGCCATGTATCTCGGCGTACCGACGATCGTGTTGGCGGTGACCGTGGTGGCGTCGAAGATTTTCGCAATGCTGAAGTCGGTGACCTTCAGCAGGCCGTTGCCCGAGAACAGCACGTTGTCGGGCTTGATGTCGCGGTGCAGCACGCTCTTGCTGTGGGCGCAGTCCAGTGCCTCGGCGATGGCCAGCCCCGCGGCGCAGGCATCCTCGGCGGACAGCGTCCGGTGCCGGCGGGTCAGGGTTCCTCCGGAGAGCAGTTCCATGATGAGAAGGCACAGGCCGTCGTGCTCGACATAGTCATAGATCCGGACGATGTGCGGGTGGTCGAGCCCGGCCAGCAGACGGGCCTCGGTCGTGAAGGCGGTGGGGACGTCGGGGTCCGTCATCCCGGGAAGGATCTTGATTGCCACGTCTCGGCCGAGGCCCTGGTGATGTCCGGCGAGGACCAGACCATGCCCGCCGCTTCCGAGCTCTTCACCCAACGTGTAGCTGGGCAGCGCCGCGGCCACGCGAGAAAGATCGACTAATGGCACGGATCCACCTCGTGGTGGCCGGGGGACTCCGGCCTCCGTCGTCGCGAAAAACATGGTCGCACCGCCTTCGACCTGCTGACCCCCGTCGCGAGTATCCGCAAGCCCAGCCCCGCTCCGGCTCCCAGGAACGCCAGTGCGGGCAGGACATAACGGTGATCGAAGCCGGCCGTCAACGGCGGTACGGCCAGCAACGTCAGACCGGCGGCGGTGATCAGCGAAAGCGGCGTACGCAGATGGGCACGGTAGCGACTCGCCGTTGCGATTCCCAGGACGGCGCCGAACAGCAGCAGGCCCAGTACCGGCCCGGGGACGGCCACCTGACGCTGGTAAACCTCCAACCAGGTGGCGAACGGCTGGTGCAGGCGGTGTGTGCCGCCGCCGTGTTCGTAGGCGCGGACGTCCTCGGGACTGCTGCCACCGGGAATGAAGGTCCGATCGGGGACCGGGTCGGGTGGGACGTGAAACATGAAGGGACGCACCATGCCCGCATTCGGGTAGTCGGTCAGCCGCGGCCCGAACGTCCGGGAGAAGTCCCGTAGCACGATACCGGCGTAGTCCAGCGGCTGCGTCACGACGGCCCGCCGGGCGAACCTTCCGGCCAGCGATTCCTTCGCCGGGCTGAAAACGGCACCGGGAATACCGTGTAACGGCGTGTCGGTGTGCCAGATGTAGTTCGACGGCGGCTGGCGCGCGTCGAGCTGTTCTCGCGGGCAGAGAACCGCCAGGTCGGCCGGCGGGTGCGTCCGGGCACAGTCCACGAACGAGGTCGTCCGGGAATAGAGGAAGACTCCGTCGCTTCCGACGATGCCGACCTGCCCGTGCACCGTCTGGAACCAGACGCCGTAGCAGCCCAGCGGTATGAGCAGGGTCAGGCAGAAGGCGAGTACGGGTCGCCACCCGGGACGGCGGGCCAGCAGCCAGAGGCCCGCCACCACCGCCAGTGGAAGGCCGACCGTGCGGGTCAGGGCCGCCCCTGCCAGCAGCCCGCCCGCGGCCAGGGCGGCGATCGTGGGCGGCCGGCGCCACCACAGCAGGGTCACGACAGCTGCCACCGCCAGGACGGTGAACAGCGTCTCGGCCATCACCATGTGTTCGACCTGGATCTGATATCCGTCGAAGAGCTGCGGGACGGTGGCGAGGGCGGCAAGCCAGCCGGGCATGTCGTACCGGCGGAGCAGCACGTAGATCATGACGGCGACGGCCAGGCCCAGAAGATGCTGGACGACGACGACGAGCCGGAAACTGTGGAACGGTTCCAGCGCCATCAGGAAGAAGCTGTAGCCCGATGGCCGGACCACGTACGGCTGCGGTCGTAATGCCACACCGAGGTATTCGAAGCTGTCGTTGAACCACAGGGCGGGCACGTAGCCGATGACCGCCGTAAGACGTACGACGGCCGCCGCCGCCAACATCGCGGTGAACACCGGATGCCGGGAGGCCAGGCGAACCCCTCCGGAACACCAGGCCGCGCCGGAGGCGTACCAGCGGGCGTGCCCTCCCCGGGAGCACCGCCTCCGGATGCTGCGCACCGAGCCCTGCGCGTTCCCGGCCGGGCCGATACACGTCATCCGCTGTGGGCAGGAAGCCGCGGGCCCTGCCAGGAATTACCCGGACGCGGCCCGTTGCTTGCACGGCGATTCCCGAACACGTCCTGGAACACGTCATGGACGGCGATTCCCGGACGCCTTCCAGGGCCTGTCTGGTGGATATTGGCCGATCCGCGCGATTGAAGATCCACCAGGCAGGCCCCTAGAACCAGCCGCGGCGGGCGCCCAGACGCTGGAGCTGTTCGTGCAGCAGGCCGGCGAGATGGTGGCGGTCGGTGTCGTGGTGGCCGACCCGCAAGCGGCTGAGCGCGTCCCCACCGGAGCGCAGCAGTCCGCCGCGCCGGTCGGCCTCCAACACCACGTCCATGCCGGACGGGTCGACCAGGAACGTCACTTCCAGTTCCTTGATACGGCGGGCGTACTCTCCGCCCGGATGCAGCTCGATCTCCTGGTAGAAGGGGAGGTCCGAGCCGGACAGCCGGCCCTTTTCCACGTCCGCGGAGTGGAACCGGAAACCGAGGTCGCCGAGCGCGGCGAGTACCGCCTCCTGGACGGGCAGCGGGTGCACGTTCACCGGGTCGAGGTCGCCGGGGTCGACCGCTCCCGGAATGTCCACTGTGGTCTTCACGCCGATCTTCATGCCGTGCAGGTGCCAGCCGCCCACGTCGGTGATCGGGGTCTGCCAGGGGACCGGCAGCTCGAACCGTCCGCCGGTTTCCTGGTTGGCGGCGACGGTGAACTTCCCGCCGATGCTGCGGGTACCGAAGCTGACGTTCTCGTACCAGGTGGAGTCGTCGGTCTCGACCTCGACGGTGGCCTCGAGCGCGACCCGCACCTCGTTGATCTCCTGGTCGACCTTGCCACCCCTGACGGTCACGGTCCCGGTGACCAGCCCGCCGGGAAGGACCTCGGAGCGGTCCAGGACTGTTTCGACGTCGGCGTTGCCCACTCCCAGCCGCGCCATCATCCGCTTCATGCCCACGCGCCTTGCCCACCCCTCATGCCCGTCATACCTGTCGTCGTGTCTGTCGTCACGTCTGCCGTCGTGCCCGGCGTCGCGATGCCGGCACCGCACATCCGGATCGATGCCGAACATCGCTGCGGGTTCTTACGCTCTCACACGAGGATTACCGCGACCCGCGGCCGTCCGAGTCATACCGCGGACAGCCACGGGTGGGCGCAGCGCCGCGGAGGGGCTCACCGGCCGCCCCTGGCCGAGTACGCCCAGCGTGGAGACCGTGGGACAGGTGACAAACGTGCCGGCAGGTCCTGCGGATCTGCGTCCACGGCGGGCGGACGGCAGGCCTCGACAGCCCTGCCGGCGAGGACATGCGGGAGCCTGCGCGCCGCAGGTAAACCGCTCACCGCCACCATGCGGACATGGCCGCGGACGTGACCCCGAGGGTCCATGCGGCACTTGTCGGACATCGCATGCATCGAGACGATACGATTCGTTCTTGTGACCTGCATCGTCGGTCTTGAGCATGACGGCAGCGTGATCATTGGTGGTGACAGTGCCGGGGTGGCCGGCTACTCCATCACGGTCCGCGCTGACACCAAGGTGTTCCGTAACGGCGAGTTCATCATGGGCTTCACCTCGTCGTTCCGGATGGGACAGCTCCTGAGGTACAGCCTGGTCCCGCCCGCCCCCCAGACATGGGACGTCGACCGGTTCATGGCCACCGACTTCATCTCCGCGGTGCGTGACTGCCTGCGCGAGGGAGGCTACACACGCACCGAGTCGGGATCAGAGGCCGGCGGGGTGTTCCTGGCCGGTATCCGCGGTCGGTTGTACCGCATCGACTCCGACTTCCAGATCGGGCGCAGCATCGACCTGTACGACGCGGTCGGCTGCGGCGAGGAGTTCGCGCTGGGATCCCTGCACGGCAGTGCGCATCTCGACCCGCAGGACCGGGTGCAGCTCGCGCTGGAAGCCGCCGCGCACCACTCCTCGGTGGTGTGCCCGCCGTTCCACGTCATATCCGCCCCGGATCCCGACTGACCGCGACCCCGGTCGGCGGTGACCTCCGTCGGCCGTAACCCCGGTCGGCCGTCCGGGCGGACCGGAGCGCCGTCTGCCGACCGCAGCCGTCTGCCGACCGGCGGTCAGCGCCGGCGCAACCCTCCGCGCAGGATGGCGGCGGCTCTCGCCCGTCCGCCGACGGTCGGTTCGAAGGCGTCGGAGGCGGTCTTCAGCGCGCCGTACTCCTCGTCGGTCAGCTCGATGTCGGCGGCGGCGACGTTGCTCTCCAACTGGGCGACGCTGGAGGCCCCGGGGATCGCCACCACGTTCGGATGCCGGATCACCCATGCCAGCGCGATCTGCGCCGGGCTTGCGTCGTGTGCCGCGGCGACGTCGCGCAGGACGTTGAGCACCGGCCGCGCCGCGTCCAGGTTGCTCGGGAGGAACAGTGGATGCGATGTGCGTATCCACGAGGTCGGACGGCGTTCCCGGGTGTACCGGCCGGACAGCACGCCCATCGCCAGGGGGCTGTAAGCGATGATCAGCCGGTCGTTCTTCACCGCGTGGGGCACCAGGTCCCTTTCGGCCCGCGGCTGTAGCAGGCTGAACTCCACCTGGTTGGACAGTACCGCAGCACCGAGCGCTTCCTCGGCCGCCTGCCAGCGCTCCAGCGAGTAGTTGCTGACGCCGACCGCGTCGACGAGGCCGACCCGCTGCAGCGCGGCCATGCCCCGCATGGTGGTGGTGTCACGCAGCAGGGGATGGGGCTGGTGCACCTGATAGAGGTCGATCTGCCGGACGCCGAGCCGGTTGGCGCTGGCCACCGCGCGCTGCTCGACGACCGGTGCGACCGGCAGCGCCGGGAACAACTTCGTGGCGACGAAGGACGTCTCGAGCGCGCCGGCTTCCCTGAGCGCGGAGCCGAGAATCCGCTCGCTGCGCCCGAAGCCGTACACCTCAGCCGTGTCGAAGAGCGTCACACCGAGTTCGAGCGCGCGCCGGACGATCGTCGGCGCCTCACTGGCGGCATAAACCGCGCCGTAGCCCCACTCCCGGGAGCCGAACTGCCAGGTCCCCAGCCCGATTACGGAGATCTTCTTCTTTGTTGTTACTCCATCGACATACCGCATGACTCCAGTGAACGCCGTCGAGAGCCGGCGCGCGACCTGGTTACGCCGAGGCGCGGTCGTCCGCCGCTTGGGTGCCCGTGCTGCCTGTGCTGCCCGTGCCGTCCCCGTGGCACCTGCCGGCCCAGTGCCCGTGGTGCCGCCGGCCGAGTACCCGCGGTGTCCGCTGGCTGACAGCACCGCGAGCGTTATGGGCCGTCGAACCGGTCCCGGCTGGGCTGCTAGTTTTCTAGACGCCTCCGGCGAAGCGAGAACCCATGCAGTCCGGTTTCGTGCGGGTCCGCGTCCGTCCCGGGCGTCCGACGTCGGGGCAGATCGACGTGACGGGTGAAGGGCGAAGGGGAGTGCGGTGGTCCAACAGTTCAACCGGGGGCAGAAGAGCCAGCTGTCCGCGGTCACCCCGGGCACCGACCTCTACGTAGGGATTGCCCTGACCGCCCCCGGCCTCGCCTGGGACGTCTCCTGTTTCGGTCTGGACGCGGACGACAAGCTGTCCGACGATCGCTACTTCGTCTTCTTCAACCAGCCGAAGTCACCCGAGGGATCGGTCCAGCTCCTGGGCGAACAGGCCGGTGACACCCAGTCATTCCGAGTGACGTTGGATAAGGTACCGGCAAGCATCCACAAGCTGTCGTTCTGCGCGGCAATCGACGGTGCGGGAGCGGCGTCGCAGATCTCCGCCGGCTATTTCCGGATCGTCGTCGGCGGTACCGAGGTCCTGCGCTACGGGTTCACCGGCGCGGACTTCACCAGCGAACGCGCCGTCATCATCGGTGATCTCTACCGCAAGGGTGTCTGGAGGGTTGCCGCCGTCGGGCAGGGCTTCGCCGGCGGGCTTGCGGGGCTGATCCGCTCCTTCGGCGGCGAGGTGGAGGACACATCATCCCCACCGCAGCCCGCGCCGGCCGCGCCCAGCGGGTTCGGCCCGCCGGCAGGCGCCACCCGGACCCAGGCGCCGCCCCCACCCGCGGCGCCGTCGGCGTCCGGATTCGGGGCGCCTGCCGCGGGCTACGCCAAACCGACGCCTGCGCAGGCTCCGCCGCCCGTTCCGCCGGCACCACCACCGGCACCGCTCCATGCCCAGCCGGTCGCATCCCCGCCGGCACAGCCGGGCTACAGCCACCCGCAACCGGTGCAGCCGGGTTACGGACAGCCGCAGCCGGGTTACGGGCAGCCGCAGCCCGGCTATGCGCAGCCCGCCGCCGGGTACGGCCAGCCCGGTGGCGCCGGAGCCGTCCCGCCTCCGCAGGCACCTGGACACGGCCAGCAGGTACCCGGCGGATTCGGGCCGACCGAGATCCTGCCGTCCCAGATCCAACCGGCGGTGCCGGGCGCAATGAACAGCCTGAGCCCCTACCGGGAGGTCCCCGCGGCCGGTCGCTGGACACAGCAGAACGGCAAGCTGGTCAGGGTCACTCTCGGTCAGGGGCCGGACGTCCTTGCCCTGCGCGGGTCGATGGTCGCCTACCAGGGCGACGTCGACTTCGACTACAAAAGTTCCGGCCTGCGCGGGTTGCTCGAGAACAAGCTCACCGGTCAGGGCCTCAAACTCATGACGTGTAAGGGCCGCGGCGAGGTCTTCCTCGCCCAGGATGCCGGCGACCTGCACATCGTCGAGCTCAACGGCCAGTCGCTGTGCATCAACGCGAAGAACATCCTGGCGTTTGACAGCTCCCTGCACACCGAGATCAAACGTATCGAGAGCCCCGGCATCCCGGGAGGTGGTTTCTTCCACTTCGAGGTGTCCGGTCAGGGGACGATCGTGGTGATGACCAAGGGAACCCCGATGATGTTGAACGTTGCCGGACCGACGTTCGCCGACATGAACGCGCTGGTCGCCTGGACGTCCGGAATGCGGGTGAGCGTGTCGACCCAGGTGCGCATATCCCGGCAGATCTACTCCGGCAGCAGCGGCGAATCCCTGGCACTGCAGTTCATGGGTTTCCAGGGCCATTTCGTGGTCGTCCAACCGTACGAGGTCTAGGCGGCCGAAGAGTGCACGATCATGCTTTTTATCGTGTACTCGGAGACCCCGGGATAGCAGGAAGGAGGCGGCCGTGTACGGAACGTTGATGGATCATTTCGGGCAGACGCAGATCATGGACCGGATGAGCAAGCACGGTTCCAAGATCGTCAAAGTGGTCATGCAACCCGGGCAGGACCTGTTCGCCCGGACCGGGTCCATGATCGCCTATGAGGGTCTGATCGACTTCAATCCGCAGCCCCCGCAGCTCGGTCGGATCGCCTCCTCGTGGGCGACCGGTGAGGGCGTACCGCTGATGACCGCGGTCGGCCAGGGCCTGCTCTACCTGGCCGACTACGGCAAGGAGGTCATCGTCGCCCAGCTGGCCGGCGAGGGCCTGTCCATCAACGGCAAGAACATCCTCGCGTTCGACGCCAACCTGCAGTGGGGGATCGAACGCGTCCGCGGGGTCAACATGCTTTCCGGCATGGGCATGTTCAACGTGGTCGTCCGCGGTCACGGCTGGGTCGCGATGACCGCGAAGGGCAACCCGGTCGTGCTGGACACGCGGGAGGCGCAGACGTTCGTCGACACCGATGCGCTCGTTGCCTACACCGACGGTCTGCACGTCCAGCCCCGGCGGACCGCCCGGCTCGGCGGACTGATCGGCCGCGGTTCCGGCGAGGCGTTCCAACTCGGCTTCTCCGGTCAGGGTTTCGTCGTGGTCCAGCCGAGTGAGGACGAGCGGCCGACCTTCTCGGTGCGTGGGTGACTGCGCTGCATGTTGACGTGCGCTGCATGTTGATGTGGGACTGCACGTGACGTGGGCTGCGTGTGATGTGGGCTGCGTGTGATGTGGCGTTCGGCTGACTGCGCGGCATGCGTGGGTGAGAGGATTCGACGATGAGCCACGGTGGATTCGGCGGCCCGCCCGCGGGCGGTTACCCACCCGGTGGTTACCCCGGTGGCGGAGGTCCCGGTGGATACCCACCCCCTCCCGGCCAGCCCGGCGGCTACCCGCCGGCCGGCGGGCAACCGCCGGGGTACCCACCGCCTGGATATCCGCCGGCCGGGGGAGCGCCGGGGGGTTATCCAGGGGGGACACCGGGTGCCCCGCCCGGCCCGTCTGCTCCGCCCGGCCCGCCCGCGGGTGCGGCGGGCGGGATCCGCAGCAGCCTGCTCGGCAATCCCGAGGTGCAGGCGCGGGAACGCTTCACCCTGCAGAACGGCAAGATGCTCAAGGCGACCCTCGGAGCCGAGGGTATGCGGGAGTTCTACGCCCGCAAGGGCGCCATGGTCGCCTACCAGGGCGGGGCCACCTTCGACGCCCACTGGGAGGGCTGGGGCCGCCAGTTCCGGTCGCTGTTCCAGGGCGGCGAGGGCCTGAACCTGATGAAGGTTTCCGGCGGTGGCACGGTCTTCCTCGCCTACCAGGCGCAGGACGTCCACATTCTCGACCTGGCCGGTGACGGGCTGACGGTGGACGGTAAGAACGTGCTCGCCTTCGACGCCGGCCTGCACTGGGACGTCGTCCGCATCGACTCCCAGGTGTCGATCGCCGGTGCCGGCAGCTACCAGGTGGAGCTGTCCGGGAACGGCAAGGCCGCGGTCGTGACGTCGGGCGCTCCGCTGGTCATGCACGTGACCCCGCAGAACTACTACTTCGCGGACGCGGACGCGGTGGTGGGCTGGTCGTCGAGCCTGCAGGTGTCGATGCAGGCGGCGGTCACCTCGTCCTCGGTGTGGAGGCCGCGTGGCAACACCGGGGAGAGCTGGCAGATGCAGTTCTCCGGGGACGGTTATGTCATCGTCCAGCCCTGCGAGCTGCTACCGCCCTACAATGCCCTCGCCGGCGCCGGGCTCGCTGAACGTTTCGGGCTCGGCGAAGCCGGTTTCGCCGGCAACCAGCCGCAGGGTCACCACGGTGGTCCAGGGCACGGCGGTGACGGACACGGCGGCGGTCCACCCGGTGGGCTTGGTGGAGCCCTCGGTGGGCTGTTCGGCAACCAGGGGCACGGCCGCGGCGGCCTGTTTGGCGGCCGCTAGCCGGCCAAAGGCGGTGCGATCATGCTTTTCGCGCCGCCGGAGGCCCAGGCCCGCGGACCACTGAGCCGGCTTCCTCCGTGCGGCGGGCTTCGAACCGTCCGTCGATGCGGGCCGTCCGCAGCGTCGATCAGGTAGTCGCACGCTCTTTTTCGATCACGAAAGTGAGTGTGGAAACGACTGCTGTCACGACCGTCCGCTCCTTCACTTTCATGATTCGACGATGTTCGATCATGGATGCCCGGTCGACTTCGATATGGGTCTGCGCTGCTTGACCGACGCCCCAGGGCCGGGGCTGAAATCCCCGGTCCACTGCGTGAGGTACAACCCGAACGGGTCCGGACCCGTCATACTGGGCGTGGGGCATCTACCTTCTGGACGTGTAGCTTCCGGACGCGGTGACCGCGGCTTCGTGTCCCGGTCCGTTGGCAGCCGCGCGCGGCCGGGGCTGCGCGTAGCCGGGCGGGCACCGGCGCAGGTGGGGGTCCGCGTGAGTAGCCGGCGGCGCGCGTCCGGCTGGTGGTTGCGGCTTCGAGCGAATCCGTGGCTGGGGGCCGGCGCCGGGGCCGTCGGAGCCGTACTGATCGTCGTCTCCCTGTATCTGCATGCCGTCGGGGGTGGGCAGACCACCGAGGCAGGCAGCCGGACGTCGGTTCTCACAGCCGTTACTCCGGTGCCCTCTGCCCTGCTGTCCGCTGCCCCGGTGACCGCCGGTGTCGTGCGCCCCACCCCGACCGTCAGGCCACCCGACCTCGCATCCCCCGGAGTTGTGCCGCCCGGAACCACCGACGGCGGGCCGGTTTCCGACGGCGGACTGCCGTCCGGTGGCGGACCGGCGTCCGGTGGTGGCTCCGGGTCACGTCCCGTCCCGCACCTGCCCCAGGTGATCCAGCCCCACATCACCCCGCCGACAGCAGTAGCCACGACCACCGTCACGACACGACCGTCGCCCGCGCGGACTGATCAGCCCGTCCAGCCGCAGCCCGTCCAGCCGCAGCCCGTCCACACCGAGTCACCGCCACCTACTGTTGTGCCGTTGGTTACGCCAACACCGTCAACCGGCGTGCCCGTGCCCACGCCGGCGGCTGACTCCTGATAGGGATGGAGTCCGGGCAGGCATGTCGGCGCTGCCTGGGTAAGCGGGCGGGCTGTTCGTCCAGCATGTGCCTTCATGGCCGGCGACTCGCCCCGATCCTGATGACCGGCGGGCCAAAGGCGGCGCGATCATGATCTTTCCGCGCCGCCGGAGGTCGTAGGTACTACAAGGGCGGGATGCAGGGTGATGAGCGTCGGAACCACGTCCTCGCTGTCGTTCCGCTGCGCCGAGTGGACGCGGGAGCAGGGCGTCGACCCGATCGGGTCCGCCCTGGTGTGCGACACCTTCGTACTCGTCGAAACGCCGCCGCCGTGGCCACGGGATGTCAGTGACATACCGGCCTTCGCGGAGGTGATGCGGAGCCGGCCGCACCGGGTCCGGCTGCTCGCCGTCCTGCCGGCCGGGGACTCTGCCGGCGACCCGCCTGAAAACTCGACCGGCAGGACGCCTGGCGGCTCACCTGGCAGCCCGATCGGCAAGGCCGCCGGGATCCCGGCGGCGGAGTCGGTGGGGACCCCCACCGCTGGTCGGAATCGGCGATCCGGCGTCCGGGTCACGGTCTGGCGCCGCCGGAACTCCAACGATTTCCAGGGCACCGACCACGTTGTCTCCCAGGATCGTCTTGCTGAGGGGATCCTCCGGCTTCTCGGCCTTGACCTCGACCCCGGCCCCGGCCCCGGCCTCGAC
>NZ_CAAAFR010000144.1:5537-7541 GCF_900634745.1 Protofrankia symbiont of Coriaria ruscifolia | reverse complement strand
GCCCCGGCCTCGACCCCGGCCTTGACCTCGACCCGGGCTGCAGCCCGGATTCCGGCGAGGGGACGAAGGCCCGGCCCGCCCCTGCCGAGATCCTGCTCTGCGGCCATGGCCGGCGGGACCGCTGCTGCGGCCGGGTCGGCACCCGCCTGCACCTCGACGTGGCGTCGACCTGGCCCAGGGTGCGGGTCCGGCGGTGCAGCCACACCGGTGGGCACCGGTTCGCCCCGACCGGTTTCACCTTTCCGGACGGGCGGGCATGGGGCTTCCTCGACGTCCCGGCGCTTGACCGGATCGTGCGGCGCGGCGGCAGACCCGGTGAGCTGCGCGGAAGGTACCGGGGGAACACCGCGCTCGACCAGTGGGGGCAGGTGGCCGAGCGGGAGCTGTTCGAGCGGTTCGGCTGGGGCTGGCTCGACCACGAGATCACCTCGTCACACACCGAGGTCGCCGATGGCGGGCGACTGGCGACCGTGAAGCTGGCCTGGCAGGGGCCGACCGGTGCCGCAACGGCCACCGCATCCGTCGAGGTGGCCCGGGACGTCCCCGTCCTGGTCTGCGGTGAGGCTCCGGAGCTGGCCGAGAAGACGAGCCCGGAGCTGGTACTACGCTCGATCACGATCCACCGGTAGCGCCGTCGACAGGGGCCCGAGCATGCGTCCCGGTATCGCGCTGGCAGGCTCAGCGCCCTGCCGACGCTGCTGATCGTCCACCACACGCCGTCACCGACGATGCAGGCGATGTTGGAAGCCGTGCTCGCGGGCACGCGAGACGACGCGATCGAGGGCGTCGAGGTGGTGGTGCGGCCAGCGCTGGCCGCGACCGCAGTGGATGTGCTCGCCGCCGACGGCCACCTGCTCGGCACCCCGGCCAACATCGACCACATGTCAGGGGCCCTGAAGCACTTTTTCGACCAGAAGTAGCGCGAACCCTGGGGCTGGGGTCGTGGTGCCCGGGCGCCCGGCGGCTAACTGAGGGCCAAGGGGTCGGGTGCCGCGTGCCATTCGGCTGCCAGCCAGTCCAGGTCCGCCTGGTCCCTGTCCCGTGCTTTGGCCTCGTCGGTGAAGAGCGCGTCGGTCTTGTGGAGGACGAGCGTGTAGGGGCGGCCCTGCCGCCGGGTGACGTGGCTGACGGGCAGTTCGGCGGCGTCGATGCGGGAGTGGACATGCTGCCTGCGCTTCTCGGCGAGCGGCCATTCGAGGGTGCGCCGGTCCGGGTCCGCCAGGAACGCGCGCAAGGTGTCGCACAGGTCGCAGGCGCAGCCGCCCGCGGACAGCGTGATCGACCAGTCGGTGGACGTGCGCCGCGGGAGGGCCAGCCGGGTCCGCAGCCGCGCCGCGCAGTCCGCGGCCAGGTCGCCGAAGCCTGCCTCGCCGCGGAGGCCGTCGCCGGGCAGGCCCGCCGCGGCGCGCAGCGCGGGCATTTCCAGCGCGGTGACCGCGTCCGGCTGCTGCCGGAGGTATGCGGCCACCGTGGCCCGGGTGCTCGCCGTCCCGGTCGCGGCGGCGGCCGTCAGCACTGAGGCGAGCGGCCTCCCCAGGTTGTCGAGGCCGCTGTCACGGTAACGAGGGGACGACGACCTGATCGCGATGCCGACGGCCTCGCTGAGCCACTTCCACGCCAGGTCGAGGAGCAGCTGCGCGGCCATCGCGCCGGCACCGGGTGCGGCGTGCAGCCCCGCGCACAGGCCGGGGAGCGAGTCCGCCACCCATTGCCTGCGTTCCGGTCCGCCGATGGCCCAGGTCGGCTCTCCCGCGCCGGCCCACGTCCGCAGCAGGCCGATGGTCCACTGCTGGCCGTAGTGGCTGGCGAGCTTTCCGAAGGGCGCGACGTCGTCAGCGGTCAGGTTCTCGATTCGGAACGGGCGCAGCAGCATCGACGCGGCCGCCGCGTCCGCCACGGCGTCCGCCGTTCGCAGCGCCTTGCCGAACGTCTCGGAGATCCTGTCCTTGTCCTGCGGCGACCGTGCGCGCAGAGCGCTGTCCCAGAACGGTTCGAGCGTCGCCG
>NZ_CAAAFR010000144.1:0-5512 GCF_900634745.1 Protofrankia symbiont of Coriaria ruscifolia | reverse complement strand
CCGTGCGCGCAGAGCGCTGTCCCAGAACGGTTCGAGCGTCGCCGCGGCGGCCTTCGCGCCCGACACGTCGCCCGCCAGCGCCATCTCGGCGAGCGCGTCAAGCGCCCAGGCGGGCGACGTTTCGGCACGGTTGGCAAAGGCCTGCTCGCGGGGCCACACGACAACGGCCGCCCGGTGGTACCAGTGGTCCAACGTGTTACCCCAGTTGCCCATGTAGCCCTCGTACTCCGAGGCATAGGGCTCGAGGTCATCCGTCCTGGCCGACGCGCACACCTCTTCGGCGCCGACGTCCAGCGAGGTCGCTTCCAGCCGGTCGCCGTGCGGACCGGTCCAGTGCGTGAGCGTGACGTCGACGTCGATCAGTTCCTGGATCTCGTAGTCGGCCGGGCCGTCAGAGTCCTCGCCGTCCTCGTCCTCGTCGTCATCCCAGTAGCGCTGTCGGTACCCGTAGCCGTCATCCGGCTCGTAGGTGCTGTGCGTCGTCTTGACATCGGCGAGCGCGAGGACGGCCTCGTACCCCGCCCGCTCGGTTGCGGCCCGCAGCAGGGACACGCGAGCGGCGTCGGCGCCCTTCAACCCACTCCAGCCCAGCGCGCGTGGGGTGTACTCGTGGTCGAGGAGGTAGACGAGCCGGTTCGGCGGGTAGGCCACGGCTTCGGGGCGATAGGTGGGCACCGGTGTGCTGAAGTGCTCGCGAAGGAAATCGACCAGTTCGGCGACTGCTCCCTCGTCACCCTCTGGCAAGTCGGTGTCCCCGCGTAGCAGGAGGTTGTAGGTGAGCGCGATCCGGTACCCCGACCGCACTTCGAGGACCTCGTGCCTGCAGTCGGCATAGAAGGCGACCACCGACAGCTCTGTCTTCGACCCCCGGTAGGTCTTCCGCTCCTCGAGGTGCCGCACCACCAGCTCGCCGCCGGTGTAGCTGGACGGCAGCGTCACCACCAGGGTGCCGATCATCGAGTCGTCCTTCTCACTGTCCTGATGGGCGAGGAAGAACTGGCGTGGCTCGTACACCAGAAGAGAATGAAGATCGGCGGTCAGCTCGGCGGCGATCGGCAGGCCGAGCTCGTCTTTCGCCGCTGTCAGGATGACGTTCAGCGCGTCGTCGTCCCACCTGGCGCGGACGAGGTCCTTCGGGATCTCCCACGTGTCGCGGACGCCCGGGTCGGTCAGCGTCTCCTCGCCGCGGCCGAACCGGGCGGGCTGGCCGAGGCCGAGGAGCTTGCGGGCCTGCGCGGGCGGCACCGGGAACGTGATGGGCCCGATGCCCTCGACCTCGAGGCTCAGGTCATCCGTACTCGCCGTCAGCTCCACGCTGAAGGCGGTCTCTGCGTCGCCGCGCAACATCCTCGCCAGCCGGTCACGTGCCACGGTCGCCATTGCCCGTGTCCCTTCGCGTTTCTGAGTGGCATTGTCAAGTACGAATCTAGAGGATTCCGCGCACTCGGCGGGATGCGGTGCCCGGCTGCGTGCGTCAGGTGGCCTTCAGGTGTAACGCGACGTCGGGCGGCCGAAGTGCCGGCCGAGTACCTGCGGTGCACACGTCACGGTTCGAATACGAGATGTTCTCGAAGGCTGACCTCGAGATGGGCGAGTTGGACCAAGAGCCCGGCCGGCGCGTGGTCCCAGACGCCGAGTCTGCGGCAGAGCCCCTGGATCTCCGCACGCTCGGCCTCGATCAACGGATGCATGCCGCCCCGGGCCATGCCAGTCCGCTCCTGGCGGCGCCCGCAGATGATCCCATCAGCTACCAGGCTGTGGTCAGCCCGGTGGCTCCGTTCTGGCCAAGGTTGCGACGTAGCTCAAGCAGCCCCGGGCGCCGTAGACCGCCTACCTGACGGTTGGCATCTCATGCCAGTCGGACCAGCCGTTGTCCCACCAGCGGTGGTGGACGGTGCCGCCGATGGCGACGGCGATCTCCTGGTGACCGTCGTCGTGGAACCCGGCGGCGACTGCGCTGACCTGGCCGTCGGGTCGCCACATGTTTTCCCAGGCAGACCAGTTCGGGCCGGGGCTGAACCAGCGGTGCCAGAGCTGTTCGGTGTCGTTGAGGACGAAGACCTCGATGTGGTTGCTCGTTATCGACGAGCAGGCGATCGGCACGTTCACCCGGGTCTGATCCTTACCCGGGCTGACGGGGCCGGAAGCCGGCTTGAGGTCACCAGAACGCTGGATCGCGTTGAGCGCCGTCGCGAGCGCCGAGGCATTCGGCCTGTCGGCGGGGTTCTTGGCAAGCAGAGCCAGCGTGATGTCGTTCAGCGGATCGTCGATGGCCGGGTTCCGGTCGCGCGGTGGTGTCGGGACCACGTCGAGGTGCTGGCGCATCAGCGCATGGTTCGACCCGGCAAAAGGGCGGCTGCCGGTCAGCAGCTCGTAGAGGATGACCCCGACCGCGTAAAGGTCTGTGGCGGGCCCGGCCCGCATGCCCAGCCACACTTCGGGCGCGATGTAGGGCGGGGTGCCCATAACGCTCGCCAGCGGGGTCAGGGAGGACGGCACGGCGGAGTCCCGCGCGAGCCCGAAGTCGCAGACCTTCAACCGGTCGACCGGCACGACGAACAGGTTCGCGGGCTTGAGGTCGCGGTGCACGATCCCGCGCTCGTGGACGACCGCGAGCGCCTCGGCAAGCTGTAGCGCCAGAGCCACCACCCGCCGCCTCGGAAGCCCTTTCGGGTGCCGGGCGAGCTTCTTCCCGAGGTCCTCGCCCCTCAGTAGCTCCATGACGATGAACATGTGACCGTCGTGCATGCCCGAGTCATGCACGGTCAGGACGTTTTCGTGCTGTAGACCGGCCGCGAGGCGCGCCTCGCGGCGGAACCGCTCCAGCAGCCCCGGGTGCTGCTGCTGGCCACGAATCAGCTTGACCGCGACCGCCCGGCCGAGGTTCAGGTCAACAGCCTGCCAGACCTGTCCCATCCCGCCGTTTCCCAGCGGTTTGTCAAGGCGGTATTTGCCAGACAGCGCCGTCCCAGCCCGCATCGGAAACCAGCCCCCACCAGACCAGACCTGCTCACTGTTACCCAGGAGCGTACGCGCCCCGTTTCTGCAGCTCGCCGACGCTACAAGTAGCATCGTCGCGGGTTGTGTCGCGTGCCGGGGGTCGACGGGCGGACGCTGTTGGCCGTCGCGCCCGCGCATCAGAAGAAGGTGTCGGCTCGGCTCTGGTCCGACGCGGGCTTGACATGCTCGCCCAGTGGGAGGTGCCCGTCGTCTTCCTGGGAGGCGACCCGGGCTTCTACCTCCCGCTTCGGCTTCGCACCCGGCGGCCAGGGCTTCCGCAAGCCGCCCCTACGCATCCCCGATGCGGCCTTTCAGGCCATCAGGCTTCCGGCCTACCAGCTATGGATGACGGGGACGCTTGTCTGTTCAGAGCTGTTCAGAGCTGTTCTGGCGGCACGACGCGGTCGGGCTTCGCGACCCCGGCCCATAGCAGCGGAGTTCAGTCGATACCGTAGGGGTCGCGGAGCGGCCGGGCGATGATCGAGGCGCGACGGAGCGTTCAGCCTGGGCGGCGGGGCCCATGGCGAGGTAGCGCTGGGTGCGCGCTCGGCGTCCGGCCCGGTGTAGACCGGCGGGTTGTCCGGCGCCCCGGACACCCAGATCGGCCCAGCCCTGCACCGGCCAGGCGACCTTTCACGATCACCACGAAATATCATGAAGTGCAGCGCCGACATCGGCCGCGACCGCCTCGGCGTCCGCCCCGCCGACGGTATAGCCCTCGATCATGTTCGACTCGCTGATCGCGCCCGCGATCAGACTGCGCCGCAGTTGCCCCAGCCAACGGCGCGGTTCGGCGACCTGGTGGCGCAGCTTCCCGCGGAACCGCTCAAGGCCAACGGGCTGAGGACCTGCACCTCGACCAGTCGCCGTGGCGCATCGAGCAGGCTGCGGGTGAACATGACGTGGCCGACGACTCGACCTGTGTCCTCGGCAACGACGGTCCTGTGGTCACCGAAGGCGCGCAGGTTGACGTTCCTCACGGATTCTCGATCACCCGACCGTTTCTGGCGAAGATACACCCTGGGGAGGATGGAGGGCCGCTTCGGCCACCGCCAACCGGTTTTCGGACTGCCGCCGGCGCACATGTTCGACAACATCGCCCTCGACGCCACCGCGGCGGCGTACACCGACCTGACTGCCGTAAGTGCTGATCTTCCGTGCCGGTGGCAACGTGGCGTGTCGGTAGCATGCCGGGGTGCCGACCTTGCTGATTGTCCACCACACGCCGTCGCCGACGATGCAGGCGATGCTGGAAGTGGTGCTCGCCGGGGCACGTGATGACGCGATCGAGGGTGTGGACGTCGTCGTCAGGCCGGCGCTGGCGGCGACCGCTGTCGACGTGCTCGCCGCCGACGGCTACCTGCTCGGCACTCCGGTCAACATCGGCTACATGTCGGGTGCGCTCAAGCACTTCTTCGACCAGATCTACTATCCGATCTTGGATGCCACGGTTGGTCGCCCTTACGCCCTCTACGTCCATGGCAACAGCGACACGATCGGAGCGATCCGCGGGGTCGAGACCATCGCTACCGGGCTGAAGTGGAAACGCCTGCGCGAGCCGCTCTCGATCATCGGTGAGGCGGACGCCGCGGCGCGAGAGGCCTGCTGGGAGCTTGGGGCGACGGTCGCGGCCAGCCTGATGCCCATGTGACCTGGACCCGTCATCTGGTCGACGCCGAGCATTGCGGATGTCCGATTCGCGGACTGACGGGTGATCGCTCAGGAGACGCCCCGTCGTCGGGCGCGGCTGCTACGGGGCGAGCTCGTCGATCGTCAGTCCGACGTCGTTGAGAATGCCGTGCAAAGTGCCCTTCGCCGATCTCGCGGCCGACGCCCCGCGGTGGACGTGCCCGTCGTCTGCCAGGGCGATGCCTGTGCCCCGAACACTCTGCGTGTCGGCGGGATCCTGAAGAGAGGCGCCCGTTCTGCCGGGGCGCGGCGGCGGTACTCGGGACGGCGGGAAGACTCCAGGTCGGGACGTTCCTCAAGGAGCCGCGGCCGGTTTAACTATCGTGGCGGGATGGGAATGCTGGGGATCTGATCAAGATCGTGTCCGACCTGGTGACGGGGCCGCCCCCGGGGTGAGGCACCCTCGCGGGAGTCGGGACGGGAAGGCCGGCGGCGGTCGACATCAACACCGACGACCCGTTCCTCCTCCTCTTCATCCTCGGTGGCAGCCGTGCGCGGCCACCCGGCCCGGGAACGGGCGCGGTCGTCCCGCGCGAAGGTAGAGGCCTCGCCGGGCGAGGCCGGGCCGAGCGCCACCACGGAGGTCGATCCGCGTCGCATCGGGCCGGTGCGGATGAGTTACTCGCCGCAATCGGACGGGGCCCCGGATCCCGGCGAGATCGTCTGGACGTGGGTGCCGTTCGAGGAGAACGACGGACGGGGCAAGGACCGGCCGGTCCTCGTGGTGGCTGTCGAATCCGCGGGCACCTGTCTGGTTGTGCAGCTGACCAGCAAGGACCACGACGGCGAGGGCGACTTTGTGTCCGTCGGTGCGGGCGGGTGG
>NZ_CAAAFR010000143.1:0-24713 GCF_900634745.1 Protofrankia symbiont of Coriaria ruscifolia | reverse complement strand
ACTGTTTCAGACGTATGTCCCGGGTTGCCTGTGGATCTGATGGTGGCCTGCACTTGGCGGAGGCGGACCGGGACGCCGTGGCGGGACGCGCCGGCCCGCTGAGACACCTGACAGACGATCTACGGTCTGTTTCGGAACTGGCAGCGGGACGGCACCTGAGACCGGATCCGGACCCAGCCGCAGGCCCGGGCGGACGCCGAAGGGCCGATTGTCCCGGCCGAGCAGGCCTGCGACCACGTCAACGACGCGGTGCGGCGACGCGGGTGGAAGCCGAGTGCCGCGCGGCCGTTGTGTCTGCGATGATCGGGGAGTGGACGAGACGCTCGTTGCCATCGCGACGCGCGACGCTGTCGCCATGTTGCGTCAGGCAGGCGCCCAGTTCGCCTATCTGCACGGTAGTCACGCCGTCGGGTCTCAGCGGGCGGATTCGGACATCGATGTCGCCGCCTACTTCGGCGGGCCGCAGCCTCCGAGCTCCTTCGACCTACTCCTGCCGCCCGGCGTCGACCTCCTCGTCCTTGACAACGCGCCGCTCGAGCTCGCGGGCAGGGTCGCGGCCGGCGGGCGGCTGCTCTTCGAGGACGACCGGGCCGCACGGGTGCGCTGGGAGGCGATGACCAGAAAGATCTATTTCGACGAACTTCCGCGGATCACGCGGGCGCACCGCGAGTTCGCCGCGGCTCTTCTGGACCGGAGCGTGTAGCCAGTGGTCGACGAGACCCGGGTGCTGCGCCTGCTCCGCGCGATCACCGACGACCTGTGCGTGCTCCGCCGCGAGGCGTACGCCGACGACGAGCGCCGAGCGGACCCGATCTGGCTGCGTGGGGTGAAGTACACCTTCGTGACAGCGATCGAGGCCTGCGTCGACGTCGCGCAGCACATCTGCGCGACGCGGGGCTGGGGTCCGCCGGCGGACAACGGCGACGCAGTCCGTCTCCTTGGCGACCATGGAGCGCTGGCCGCGACGCTCGCACTGTCGCTCCGCAAGGCTGTCGGCTTCAGAAACGTCCTCGTCCACGACTACATCGACGTCAAGGATGAGATCGTCGTTGCTCGACTGAATGCCCTCGACGACCTTGACGAGTTCGTCCGGCAGATAGCGGTGTACGTGTCTGCCGCGGGGGCGTAGCCAGGGCACGCATGATTGCGCCCGGTGGCCGGAGTAGCCGGCGCGGAGCGTGCGTTGGTGGTCGCTGGAGGGTGTTGGTCCCGAGGGCTCGAAGGGGTGTGGCGGGTGGGCGTAGAGACGAGGGTTCTGCTCATCTCCGGCAGCACGCGCGGCGGTTCGACCAATACGGCGGCACTGCGCACCGTACGGGCCATGGCTCCCGAGGGTCTCGTCGCCGAGCTGTACGACGGCCTGGCGGACCTGCCCGCGTTCGTTCCCGGCGACGACGAGCCGGTCCACCCCGCGGTGGCCGAGCTGCGGCGGCGCATCGACGCGGCCGACGTGGTGCTGTTCTGCACGCCGGAGTACGCGGGATCGCTGCCGGGCAGTCTGAAGAACCTGCTCGACTGGACGGTCGGTGGCGGTGAGCTCTACGGCAAGCCGGTCGGCTGGCTCAACGTGGCCGCCGAGGGCCGCGGCGGGGGCGCGGACGCCACGTTGGCGACCGTGCTCGGTTATGTGGGCGCGCGGGTCCTGACGTCAGGCCCGGTCCGCGTCCCGGTGGAACGAGACGCGGTGGGGCCGGACGGGCTGGTCCTCGAGGACCGGGTACGGGATGCCCTGCGCGAGGCGCTCGACCTGATCGTCCGGCACGCCGCCGCGCCAGCCTGACCGCAACCGGGGCGGAGGCCAGCGCGGGACGGCCGCCGACGCGCGGGCGGATGGTTTCTCCGGCCCCCGAGGAACGGCGGTTCACAAAGTCGTGGTCGTTTCGGAGCAGTGCGCGATCTCCACGGCGAGCAGGACGGCCGCGGCGGTCTCGAGAAACGACACAGCCAGGAGCGGCCACGCGGTGGGCGCGGTCAGCGACCAGAACACGCCGAGCGCGCCGACGCTGGAACCGCAGAACAGGGTGAGGTTCACGCCGAGCTGGGCGAGCTTGCGGCGACGGCGGGAGGCATCGCGATAGCGCTCGGTCTCCCAGCCCAGCGACTCGTGCTGTTCCCCCGCGCCCAGCCGCGGGCCGAGCACGCGGCGCAGGTAGCGCCCGATCGCGGACACCTTCTGGTCGTTCACCACATAGGTCCAGCCGAGCAGGAGGCAGACAGGGGGAAGCAGCAACAGGGCGGCCGGGCGTGGCCGCTCGCCGCCGAAGGAAAGCGCGACCACGCCGCCGCAGGCCGCCAGCGTGGCGTAGACGAGATTGTCCCGGACACCGATACGGCCCAGCTGCTCAGCCTTCAGGTGCTCGTACTCCGCGAGGTCCACCTCGGCGGTGCGACTACTCGAAGGGTTCTCACTCATCGGTCCTGTCTCGCTTTCGTCCCGTCGAGGCGCGGTCAGTCGAACAGGCTGTGGGCCCAGCGCTCACGGTGTTCCAGGTCGCGGCGAATCCAGTCACCGCCCTCGGAGGCCACCGACTCGAGAATGCGCAGCACGCTCTCGAAGCCCGAGTCGTCGAGGACGAGGCTGGTGAAGTCCCCGCCCTCGTCGTCGAGGGTGACGTCGCTGTCCGGCAGGCGGTACGCCTCCCGCACCGACACGGCCTCCTCGCCGTTGACGAGCCGTAGCGAGAAGGTGACCGCCTTGAGCCGCTCTCGGCGGACCGGCTCCCCTTTCCCCGCCCGTACACCGCGTGCCCCTTTCTCCTCGGCGTCCGCGCATGCCACGTTCACGTAGCTGAAATGACTGCGCCGCTCGTCGAGCACGTCGCCGGTATGGAAATCGAGCGTCGCGGTCACCTCCTGCACCCCGCTGTAGGTCAGCAGGAAGACCCGCACGAGGTACGCCGAGTAGCGCACTGGCCGGCCCAGGACACGCTGCTCTCGCGCACCCGTGGCACGCTCGGTCATGACGACGTGCGTGACGACCTCGTCCTGGGTGAGACCGGCCCGCTCGATGGCGTCAAACCGCAGGTGCGCCTTGTCCATTGCCAACCAGCGGGCCATCTCGTCGTCACTCGGCCGGTCTTCGAGCAGCTTCCGCCAGTGCGCCAGCCCCTCTTGGTCCGCGACGAGCACGCGCTGTTCGGCGCGTGCTCGCAGGTCGATCGCGTGGCGGAGCACGGCCAGCCGCTGGCCCAGGACGGCGGTCCACGCCTCGCCGATACCGAGCAACAGCGCAGCGGGCAGCTGTCCGAGGGCGACCAGTGCGCCGAGCGTGGCCGCCGAGGCCACCGTGCCGAGCCACAGCCGGCCGCGCGGGCTCGCTGTCTCGGCCGGGTCCGACTCCGGCTCGTCGGCGTCGGGTGACTGCCAGGCTGCACCGGGCCGTGTCGCGGCCCGGTGCGCGTACCAGTGCGCCAGCCAGGCCACGGCGTCCGCCGGGCGTCGCGAGTTGCCGTACTGCGCGATGAGTCGCTCCTTGAGATAGGCCCGCACCTCGACGGTCTGCTCCGACCAGATCCCGCGGCGGTGCGGGCGGGCCTTGGCGAACTGCTCCTCTACGACGCGACACATGTCGGTGGCCAGCTGCTTCGGCACCCAGTGCCCGGGGGACCTCGGCTCCCGCAACGTCCGCAGCCGTCGCGCTTCGTGCTCCTGAGACGCCTCGAAGAGCTGGCGCGCCGCCGGGACCACGCCGAACGCCGTCAGCAGCCGGGTGATGGTCAGAATGACCCCGAGAACCGGGATCGCGACCCACCACCGGTCCACCGCGAGCAGGACCGCGCCGGCCAGGAGGAACAGCGCGCCGCCGGCGAACGGCCGCCAGCCGGGCGGCCTCGCGTCCAGCGCCGGAAGCGGGTAGGGCCTGGGCTCCAGGGGCTCGGGCTCGAAGAACTTCCAGGTGCGCGCCGCCCGGTTGTCCTCCACCTTCGCCGCGAGAACCCGCTCGCGCACGCCTTCCTCGAGGCACTCCCTGGCCCGGCCGCTCGCGATCAGCGCGAGGTTCTGGCGGATCTCGTCCTGCCGCTCGACGGGAACCTTCGCGAACGCCTGGAGGTCGCCCCATTGGGTGTCCCACGCGGTCGCGTCGGATGCCGCGTCCTCAGCCGCCTTGCGGGGCAGGCACCGCAGCAGGACCATCACCACGTCCAGCGCCTCGCACCAAGGGTCGCCGGCGTGCGGCGAACAGAATTCCCAGGATTTCCTGATCTTCTCGATCAACTCCTTGTCGATTTCATAGAAAGACCGGCCGCCGAGGACGGACAGCGCATAATAGTAGGCGATCTCGGTGGTGGGCTGCCGGTCCCACATGAGTTCGTCAAGAATCGGCTCGGCCGCTCGCGGCGACTCGTTGGTAAGATAGTTGACCGCGCGTCGCAGTCGATCCTCGGGCGGTTCCCCGTTATTGAAGTAGTTTGCGCCGAACGAGTTCGACACGGAGCCATAGTTGTCGCCCATCTGGGCGCCGACCTGAGCGTGGTCCCGCGCCTCGTTCCTGTTCTCTCGGTAATACGGCCGTTCCGGCCCGTCGGAGCCTTGTTCGTCGTCATTCACTGTCGGGCGCCCCGGCCCACGTCGTGCGGATGTCGCCGTAGTTGACGCCGGTCTGGGTGCCGACCTGGCCGCCGTTGTTGATGTTGGTGTTGTGGGACGCCACAGGGGGTGTCGGCCGCCGGCCGCCGGCCGTTCTTCCCGCGGCCTCGCCTCGCTCGTCGACGGCCGCGGCGAGCGCGATGGCGAACGCGGCGGCGTTCGCGGCGGCCAGTTGCTGCCCGCCGCGACTGTCCGTCGCGCTCTTCGTGCCATCCGCCCGGTCGCTGATGCCGCGGATCGTCGCCATCGACACTCGGCTGTGCAGATGGCTTGCCTGCGCGAACCCGGAACTCTCCATCTCGATCGCGACGGCGTCGTTGTGGTGTCGACGCAGTTGCTCGGCTATCCAGGAGGTCCTCGAGTTCAGTACGACGTCACCGGCGGCGACCGCCTCGAAATGCACGGCGGGCGCCGGCCGGCCCGCCGCGCCGGGCAGTCCGGCACACCAGCGCGGGTCACGCGGCAGCCTGCGGGCCACCTGCTCCACCTCGTGGGAGACCTGCCAGGCGTTCGGCCGGACGAGGAACTCGTTATCCTCGCTGCGGCCGCCCTGATAAGCGTGAATCTTGGTCGCCACGACGACGTCGCCGATCTCCAGCCAGTCCCGCAACCCGCCGGCGACGCCCACGAAGAAGATCGCCGTCGGGGCGAACTCGGTCAGCGCTCGCTCCGTCAATGCCGCCGCCGTCAGCGCTCCGGCGCCGAGAACGCCGAGTGCGACCGACCGGCCGGGATGGCCCGTCGGTTCGCCGACGTCGAAGATGGTCCCGCCGGTGCACGTACGCGGCTCGGCGGCAGGCAGATGATCTCGGATCGCGCTGTACTCGGCGTTCAGCGCGGTCAGGAGAACAATCATGAGTGGCTCCTCGCGAAGGTGACCAGGTGCGGAAAGAACCGGCCACGTGCTGGCGGCGGCGAGATTCGGCGACAATGTTGGCAGGGCAAACGAAGGCTCGACCGGTGGGGTAAAAACGTCGCGGCAGCGTGACGGCCTTTCGGGCAGGTGCTGAACTCGGCAGCGGACGGCCGTCGAAAGTTCGTCGGCCGTGCCCTCTTCGTGACCAGACTATGTTCGTGTCATCTCGACATCAAGTCTCGAAGCGAAATTTTTTCAGGTACGGGCCGATACTTGTCAGGAAGCAGGTGCCGAGGGTCGCATCATCGGCGGGACAAGCGCGGTCGCGGGGCCGGCGCGATAGAGCGTGGCGGGGCGGCCGTTGCCGGTGGGCCGCTTGCGTCCGGTCGGGACGAGGAACCCCGGCGAGTCTGTGACCTTGCGATGAAAATTTGGTTTGTCCAGACTGACGCCCCAGACGGCCTCGAACACCTCGCGGAGCTCGGCGATGGTGAACTCGCGCTGACAGAACGCGGGCGCGATCGCGCGGAACTGGAGCTGGTCGCGGGCGAGCTCGACCGCGTCGGCGAGGATCTGGTTGTGATCGAACGCGAGGCGTAGTTCGCGCGTTTCGGCGACCGGTGACCAGCGCGCCGTTCGGGCGTCGGAGCCGGCCCGCGGCGACGGCAGGTTCGGCGCGATGGCCAGATAGGCGCAGGTGATGACCCGAGGGGTCCGCGGATCCCGGTCGGGCGCGGAGTAGAGCTCTACCTGCTCGAGGTGCAGAGACCCAGCCTCTACGCCGGTCTCCTCGGCCAGTTCGCGCCGCGCGGTCTCGTCCAGGCTTTCTAGGCGCTGGTGGCCGCGAGGTCGGGGCTGGGGAGGCGTGAGCTGAGCGCCGCGGCGCCGAGCCGACCTGATGGGCAGCAGTGTGACCAGGCGGCGCACGCGATTTTCCGCAAGTTCTGCGACCAGATCTACTACCCCTGCCTCGAGGCGACCATCGGTCGGCCATACGCGCTCTACGTCCACGGGAACAGCGACACGACCGGCGCGGTCCGCGGCGTCGAGACGATCACGACGGGTCTGAAATGGAAGCGTCTGCGCGACCCGCTCACCGTCCTCGGCGAGGTGGACACGACCGCCCGCGACGCCTGCTGGGAGCTTGGGGCGACTGTCGCTGCCAGCTTGATGCCCGATGTGTAGTCCAGCGCTCCTGGGCGTGTCGTGGCTCGCCATCTGGCGAAGACTGGGGCTTCGACATCTTGTAGCCTCGCCGTGGTGGATGGCGCGGATCTTCTCCCGGACCTCGTTGGGACAGAGCGCGGTCTCGTGGTGATGATGTGCGGCCTGCCTGGCTCGGGCAAGAGCACGTATGCGCGGGCCCTTGAGCGCCGCGGCTATGTCCGACTGTCGATCGACGAGGTTGTGTGGGTATGGACCGGCCGCGATGCGGCTGAACTCGACCCCGCAGAGTACGAGCATCTCAGGTCGACCGCCGAGCAGCGACTGTGGGGCGATCTGGTCCGTTTGATGAAGGCGAGGGTTCCGACAGTCATCGACTACAGCTTCTGGAACCGGGGCACCCGTGATCAATACAAGACCGCGATCGAGAGACACGGATGTCGATGGGAGCTTGTCTTCCTGCCGGCCGATCTGGCGACGCTCCGGCGTCGATTGGCGATCCGCAACCAGCGGAACGACGCGAACAGCGTCACCGTCTCCGACGAACTTCTGGCATGCTACTCCGCCAACTTCCAGGAGCCTGTGGGCGAGGGGGAGCGTGTTATCTTTCAGCTCGGCGTCCAGGCGGACTGAGGCCGATCTCCTGCGGGTTCGCGAGCAGTCGCCACGTGCGGGAGACCGCCATCAGTGCGAAGGCAATGATGGCGTTGAGCGCGGGCCAGGCCAAGGACGCAGACGAGGGCTGGGGCGCCGAGCACGCCCGTGACCGTGGCCCGGGCGTCATGGCTATGGAGGACCGGCCGCGGCCTCGTCCCCGCCGTCACCGCGCGGATGCGGACGCCGGGGTCGCGATCACCTCGCCGGACTTGTGGTGGCGATGTTCCAGACCTGGAGGAACATCGCGCCATGGCGGGCGAAGCCTCCGGCGATGGGATCAAGATGGTGTCGTTTCCCATGGAAGCCGTTGTCGATCAGGCAGGTCGGATCGTGCTGCCCAAGTTTCTCCGCGAGGCGCTGGGCCTGCTCCCGGGGACGAAGGTAGATATCTCGCCCTATGGTGCCGGTGTCCAGATCGTGCCTACCGGCAGGACCGCACGTCTTGTCGAAGAGGACGGCGTGCTCGTGTCGGCCGGCGCTACGCCCGTCGACGACGACATCCTGTTCGGCCTCATCGGCGCGGGTCGCAGGTGACTATTGCGGTCGACACGAGTGTCGCGGTTCCGCTCCTGGTGCGTTCGCACACGCATCACATGGACGTGGTGCAATGGTGGTGGGCGGGACCTTGTGCTGAGTGGGCATGCGCTGGCGGAGACCTATTCGGTACTCACTAGAATGCCTGGCGACGCGAGACTGTCCGGGCCGGACGCCGCGCGTCTGCTCGACGCGCGGTTCACGGTACCGCTGACGTTGGGCGGCTCGCATGCGTAGAAGGTTCACATGACGTTGAGTCGCGTTGGTATTGTTGGGGGCGCCGTCTATGACGGGCTGGTGGCTTTGGCCGCCAAGGAGCATGGTCTGGCCCTCGCGACGAGGGACGCTCGCGCGGGCGGGGGACCTATGACGCGGTTGGAGTCAAGGTCATTGTTGTCGCCTGAGGTGGCTCGTGACTCCGAGCGCGTTTCGCTCCTCGATTCTCACGGACGCGCCGCGTAGTCACTTGATGTAGCCGACTTTCCGGTAGTTCTGCGACACCATTTACTATCCGTGTCTAGGCGCTACGGTGGGTTGTCCGTATGTCCTGTACGTCCACGGGAACAACGACACGACGGGAGCCGTGCGCGCCGTGGAGTCGATCACGACCGGCCTGCGCTGGAAGCGCCTGCGTGATCCGGTGACCGCCCGCCGCTCACGTTATCCTGATCTGACCACCTGGATACCGGGCGTCCCTCGGTCGGTACGCCTGCAGTTGGCCGAGGGGGTTGTCGGTCCAAGTCCGCCGCGGTGATTGCCCCCCGGACGCCGTGGCCCGCGAAGCCTGCTGGGAACTCGGCGCGACGACGGCGGCATGTCTGGTGATGTAGGCCGAGCTCTCAGGAGCGAGGTTCCTCCCGTGATCGCGCCCTATCTCCACGTCAGCGAGGCTGCCGGAAGCAGGCCCTGCGGCGAAGCTGATGGTCCATGCGACGATGCGCGTAGCATCATCGCATGCTGTTCCGCCTCCCTGAGATCGACGATGCTGACGGCCAGGTGCTGGCCGGGCTGGAGCGGCTCCGCGCGGACCTGCGTCACCAGGTCGCTGAACCGAGGCGGTGGCTCGGACAGTTGCGCCGGAGCCTCATTGCGGGGGCGATCAGGGGCTCGAACACGATCGAGGGCTTCACGGTCGGCGTCGCGGATGCCGAGGCGGCGGCTGCGGGTGAGGAGATGCCAACACCTCACGACCGGCAGACCCGGGATGCGATCGCCGGCTATACGGACGCGTTGACCTATGTGCAGCAGGCGGCCCGGTTCGAGGTCTTCTCGTACCACCCGATGCTGCTGTCAGTCCTGCATTTCACGATGTTGCGCAGTGAGCTGGAGCGATCGCCTGGACGCTACCGGTTGGGGCCGATCTGGGTCGCTGGCTCGCCGGACAATCCTCCCGTGTATACGGGGCCGGATGCGGCGCTGCTGCCGGATCTGGTGGAGGAGTTGTGCGGGTGGCTCCAGAACGGCGACCTCGACGCGCCCGCCGTCGTCCGTGCCGCGATGGCGCATCTGAACCTGGTCAGTATCCACCCATGGCGGGACGGAAATGGGCGGATGTCACGCTGCCTGCACATTCTCGTGCTTGCCCGGGAGTTGATTCTGGCGCCCGAGTTCTCCAGCATCGAGGAATGGCTCGGATCGTCGCCGTACAACACCGCCATGTACTACGCGGCGCTCGGAGAGGCCCAGGGCGGCAGTTACCAGCCGGACCGAGACGCCCACGGGTGGGTGCGTTTCTGTCTGCGGGCACACCACCTACAGGCCCAGACGGTTGAGCGGCGACTCGAGACAGCGCGGGAGATCTGGCGTGTTCTCGCTGACCAGGTCGCGGCCGCGGGTCTGGGGGAGAGGGCGGTCGCCGCGCTGTACGCGGCGACTCGCCCGGATGGGGTCCGGCGTGTCACCTATGCCCGCGACGAGGGTCTGACTCGTGATCAGGCGGTCCGTGACCTGCAGGGGCTCAAGAAGGCTGGGCTGATCGAGGAGGTCGGACATGGCCGGACGCAGCGCTATCTCGCGGTGGGGCCGGCGGCGCAGGCTGAGCGGTCGGTACGGAACGAGCACGCCGGCCGACCGCTACGCGACCCGTACGGTAGTCCGTGAGGGTGGAGGACCAGGCGCTACAGCGTGGCCACGGGTTGCGCGCACATGCGTCTGCGTCGGGTCTGAGAACGGTTCATCGCGCCGAACCACCTCGGACAGCGGTAGCGTCCGCATGGACCAGGAATCCAGTTCGTCCGCAGTCCTGTATCGACCGGCTACCGACCGCGATGCCCGGAGACGGGTCGACAACATTCGCACTGCTCGCGAGCGGGTTCACGCTGCGGGACGTCCGTTCCTTCCTCCCCTTCCTCGATCGGCCGCTGCCCGACTAGGGCGTGTATTTGGTTGTGATCAAGGGGTGGTCTGCGTGAGCTCCTTGATCTAGATCATCGAGGCGCGAAGATGGAGACCGGCGAGGTAGCTTTCCGATGTCTTGTCGTAGCGAGTGGCGATGCCTCGCCAGGCCTTCAGCTTGTTGATCAGACGCTCGACGGTGTTCCGTTCCTGGTAGAGGCCGGCGTCGTGGCGGACGGGCCGCCCACCCCTGCGGCCCTTCCTCGTCCGGTGGGCGACCTGGTCGGTCTTTTCCGGGATGACCGCGGTGATGTGGCGTCTGCGCAGGTAGGCGCGGTTGCCGCGGGACGAGTACGCCTTGTCCCCGGCGACCGCGTCGGGTCGGGTGCGGGGACGACCGGCGGGCCCGGGGGCCCGTGCCGTCGTCAGCACGGGGATGACCTGCGGGCTGTCCGCGGCCTGCCCCGCGGTCAGGACGAACGCCAGCGGCCGGCAGTTGCGGTCGGCGGCGAGGTGGACCTTGCTGGTCTGCCCGCCCCGCGACCGCCCCAGCAGGGCGGCTGTCAGCCGGAGCCTGTGCCGACGCCGGCGACGCCGGCGTTCTTCCCGCCCGGGGTCGTTTCCGGCGTTCTGCCCGTCGTGTCCGTCCGGGCCGCCCCCTTGTGCCGGGCCTTCCCCTCTTCCTCGGCAGCGGCCTTCTCCAGGGCGGTGATCACATCCCCGTCCCAGGTGCATCCCGGCAACGTCGTGATGGGCCCGGGCGGTGGTGGAGTCCACGCCGACCAGGGACACGTCCACCGCACCCCGCGTCCCGGCCTCGGCGATCAGGCCCTCCAGCAGGGCGTCGAAGACACCGGCGTCCCGCCACTGCCGGAACCGGTTGGACACCGTCGGCCAGGCCCCGAACTCCCGCGGCATCTCCCGCCACTGCCCGCCCGTCCGGAACCGCCAGACCACACCCTCGAACTGCCAGCGCAGCCGCTGCGGGTACGGGCCGAACCCGCCGATCGGCAGGTAGGGCTCGATGAACGCCCACTCCTCGTCCGTCAGTGCGGCGGAGCCCGTTCCGTACGAGGACGACAACGAGGGCGACGAACTGGCCAGCGGTCTCTGAGGGGCGCAGACCCGGACGCCGCCGCGGACCATGCGGTTCCGCGTCGACGCCGCCCGACCGGCCTGCCTGCTGGTCGGGCGGGCGGCGGCTGAGGGCCCGACAGGAATGTCGCCAAGAGTGAAACACTCGTGACCAGGGTTCGGCACATTTCTGCGACCAGATCTACTACCCGTGCCTGGACGCGACGGTGGGCCGTCCGTATGCGCTGTACGTGCATGGCAACAGCGACACGATCGGCGCGGTCCGGGCGGTCGAGTCGATCGCGACCGGCCTGCGCTGGAAGCGCCTGCGTGCCCCGGTGACTGTCATCGGGGCAGTGGACGCCGCCGCCCGGGAAGCCTGCTGGGAACTCGGCGCGACGACCGCCGCCTGCCTGGCGCCGAACTGATCCGCGCGGTGGGATGTCGCGGCGCAGGGTCCCCTCGTCCTGGGCCTGCTGCGCGATCCGTTCGAGCAGGTCGTTGAGCTCGCCTTCCAGCCGCGACCGATCCGGGTTGATCGGCGTGCTGCCGGACAACGAATTGATCAGCGCCAGTGGCAACCCGACGCAGTGCTCCACGATCCGAAGCAGAACAAGCCACCGTGACATGTCCCGAGCGACCTCGGCCCTACTGAACGCCAGAAGCTGGCGGAGGGCGTCGGCCGCGATGCACTCCAGCAGCGCCTGCCGATCGGAGAAATGACGGTAGAGAGTGCCGGTGCCGAGCTGAGCCGCACGGGAGATCTCCTCCATCGACACGTTCGCCCCGCGCGCCGTGAATCGAAGGGCAGTTCGGGTGCTCGTACGAGCGACCCGCCCGACACATCCGTGAGTACCTGACGGCGCTGCGGCCCCTACTGCGCGGCGAATACGTTGAATACCGTGGGCAGACCCTCACCGCGGTGGGGCAGTCCGCCGCGCCCGGCGCCACCCCACCCTCCGTACTCGTCTCGGCGGTTGGGCCGGCGATGCTGCGGATCGCCGGCGAACTTGCCGACGGCACGGTGACGGTATGGACGACCCCGGAGACCGTGGCGGACTACATCGGACCTACGCTCACCCGGGCTGCCTCGGCCGCGGGACGGCCGGTTCCCCGCATCGTGGCGACAGTCGTCGCGAGTGTCACCGCCGACGTGGGCGGCGTCCGCCAGCAGGTTGCCGACCAGATGGGGTTCGCGGCCCAGTTTGCGAGCTACCGGTCGATGTTCGACCGTCAGCGCATGTCCGGACTGCACGAGACGGTTGTGGCGGGGGACGAGACGGCTGTGGCGCGGGCGGTCCGGCGGTACGCGGCGGCCGGAGTGACGGAATTGCTGGTAAGCCCGGTCGGCAGCGAGAAAGATGTGATGCGGACCATCGGTCTGCTCGCCTCCGTGCGCGACGAGACGTAACCGGGGCTCCACACCGTGAGGGCCACCGGCCCGCGGTGGAAGCGCTTACGCGACCCGGTCATCGTCATCGGAGGAGTGGATGCCGCCGCCCGCGATGCCTGCTGGGAACTCGGCGCGATGACGGCTGCGAGCCTGACGACGTAGCGGGTCCGACGCCGGCTGTCGGTCCTGGACGATGCGATGTCCATCCTGCGCTGTACATGTAGTAACATCTGGTCCATGACAGCGGCGGCCAGTCATGAGCCCACACGCGTGGGCATGCGTGAACTCTCTCAGCGGACCGCGCGTGTTCTTGCGCTGGTTCGTGCTGGGGAGACGGTCGAGGTCACTGACCGAGGTAGGACGGTGGCGCGAATCGTACCGGCGGCCGACGACCGCTATGAGCAGTTGGTGGCAGCGGGGGTGATTCGCCCTGCCAGGCGTCCGTTCGATCTGGCGCATCTGCCGGAGCCTGCGCCCAATCCGACTGGACGTAGCTCCGACGAATGGCTCGCTGATCTGCGCGGCGAAGGTTGATGGCGAGTCGGGTCTATCTTGATACCTCGGCTGTAGCGAAGCTCTTTGTCGCCGAGAAGGAGTCGTCGGATCTGCGGCGGTGGCTGGCGAGCCACCCGGAGCCGCCGATGTTCGTCTCGTCGGCGTTGCTGGGGGTCGAGCTGGCTCGGCTACTCGGCTTGGTGAACCCTGCCATGGTCGACGCCGCGAACTCGTTTCTCGCTGCCGATATCGACATCGTAGAGATCACACCACCGGTGCTCGGCGACGCTGCCAGCGTGCCACCGCCGCGGTTGCGCACCCTGGACGCGATTCATCTGGCGACGGCATTGGATCTCAGGAACTCGCTGGACGTGATGCTGACGTACGACAAGGTCCTTGCCGAAGCGGCGCGTACTGCCGGGCTGGCCGTAGCGTGCCCTGGCGCGGCTTATTGACCAGGCGACGTACTCCCGGGCGGCCGGACGCAGCGTTACGTCGCGGCGGGCCCGGCGGCGCAGGCCGAACAGTCGATCCGGGGGGCGCACGCCAGGCAGCCGCTACGCGACCCATACGGCGGCCGGTAGGACCAT
Organism: Protofrankia symbiont of Coriaria ruscifolia; assembly: GCF_900634745.1. Classification (NCBI taxonomy): domain Bacteria; kingdom Bacillati; phylum Actinomycetota; class Actinomycetes; order Frankiales; family Frankiaceae; genus Protofrankia; species Protofrankia symbiont of Coriaria ruscifolia. Next base: position 11,029 of record NZ_CAAAFR010000143.1, on the reverse strand, counting down.
ACGGTGGCCGGCAGAAGCGGTGATCGTTTATCGTCCGGCGGTGCGATGTTCTTGGTATCGGACCGGTATCGTCGTTGACATGGCCCTGACGGTGCGCACCGACGAGGAACTGGAGCACGCCCTGACGGTCCTGGCGGCCAGCGAGGGTGTCTCCCGGCAGGAGATCATCCGGCGTGCCGTCCTGGAGCGCTACGAGCGGGCCGGCCATACTGCCCGGGTGCGCGACAGCGCGAATCGGATGATCGACCAGTGGGGGATGTGCTCGCCCGTCTGGGCACCGTGTGAGTCCTGTCGAGTACCTGGATCTGGAGGATCTGCTCACCCTGGTACGCGGCCTCGGTACCGGTCCGGTGCGGGACGTAGGCCTGCTCGACGCGGCGGCGGCCCGGGCACGGTCGAGCGCGTTCGGTCAGGACGCCTATCCGACCCTCGCGTTGAAGGCCGCCGCGCTCCTGCATTTGGTTGCCGGCAGTCACCCTCTGGTCGACGGCAACAAGCGTTTGGCCTGTTGGCGGCGGTGGTGTTCCTCGAGGTCAACCGGCATGCGACCGGCCTTTCCGACGACGAGGCGTTCGGCCTCGTCATGGACGTCGCGCGAGGCGTGGCGGAAGTCGAGAAGATCGCCGATCGGCTGCGCGTCGTGGCGTTGGACGGCGGTTGACCGCCGCGGTTACCCAGACCACGTCAGATGGCTCACGACGCCAGGAGGCCGTCGCAACGTTCTCCCCGTCCGAGTGCTTGTAGAACCGTGGTTGTCATAACCGTACTTATGACAGGTCCGGGCCTGCGGCTTCCCGCGCCGTCCGGGCACGGATCCCCGGCCCGGGCACGGCTCCCGGCCCTGACAGGTGACAATGGCGGTCGTGCCCGCTGACACGTCCGACACGGCTTCCGCGCCCGGTTCCTCCGGTTCCCTCGATCCTGCCGCTTCTGCGCGGCCCCTGGCAGCCCCCACCGGTGCCCGGGGGCTGGCGGTGGTCACCGGTGCCAGCAGCGGCATCGGTGCCGCCACCGCGCGGGCGCTCGCGGAGGCGGGTTTCGACGTTCTGCTCGGCGCGCGCCGCGCCGACCGGCTGGCGGCGGTCGCGGCCGGGATCGGGCCGGCTGCCCGTACCCGCCTCCTGGACGTCACCGACCCCGCGTCGGTCCAGGCGTTCGCGGCCGGTGTCGCTTCCTGCGAGGTCGTGGTGTGCAACGCGGGAGGCGCACTCGGGCTGGCCCCGGTGGCAGAGGCGGACGAGACCGAGGAGGCGAGATGGCGGTGGATGTGGGAGGCCAACGTCGCCGGTGTCGCCCGGACCGTGCGGGCCTTTCTCCCCGCCCTGGTTGCTTCTGGTAACGGCCGTATCGTCGTGGTCACGAGCGTCGCAGGTCATCAGGTCTACCCGGGCGGGGGCGGTTACACTGCGGCCAAGCACGCTGCGGCGGCGGTTGCCCAGACGTTGCGTCTGGAACTGCTCGGCCGGCCGGTCCGGGTTATCGAGATCGCCCCCGGCATGGTGGACACCGAGTTCTCCCTCGTGCGCTTCGACGGGGACGCCGAGCGGGCCGAGGCGGTCTACGCCGGTACCATTCCCCTCACCGCCGACGACGTCGCCGAGGCCGTCACCTGGGCGGTCACCCGCCCGCCCCACGTGACCATCGCCCGGATGGATCTCTTCCCGCGCGACCAGGCATCCGCCCGCGACATCCACCGCCGGGTGTGACGCTGCCAACCGAAGATCTCGGAGTTTGCCGATACAGGACGGCCGTCAGTGCGGCCAGTTCGCATTCTTCGCCAGTGGGCTGTCGGTGGAGCCGAGCTCCGCACCGAGCCATCGGTCATAGATCTGCTTCCAGCGCCCGCCCTGCATGACGTTTCGCAGAACCCCGTTGACGAAGGCGACGAACTGGTCGTCGGAAACCGTGTTGCCGGTCATCCGCATCGCGACCCCGTACGGCTCCTCAAGCGTGCGGAGCTCATTGCCCAGAGCATGGTCGAAGGCGGCTGGGAGCACCTCGGTGTAGGGGTCCTGAGACGCCATACCGGCGAGGATCACGTCATCGGTCGCGATCGCGTCGACCTGCCCGGTCTGGAAAGCGACGAGGCAGTTGGCGGTGCGTTCCATGGCGACCAGGGCCGGAGCGGGTTGGGGCAGGTTCTTCAGTTTTGCCAGGGAGGTGCTTCCGGTCGTGGAGCACACGTGGAAACCGGCGAGATCCTCGATGCGGGTGAAACCTGCGTTCCTCCGGACGAGTAGACGCAGCCCCGACTCGTAGTAGACACCGGAGAAGCGCAGCTTCTGTTTGCGCTCGCATGTGATTGTCATTATCGCCACGACAATGTCCACGTCACCGCGACTGATTACGTTGATTCGGTCGTCGATCGTCACGGCCTGGAATCGGACCCGGCCGTCCGCGGTCCCGAAGAGTGCCTTCGCGATTTCCTTGGCGATGTCGACGTCGAAGCCCTCGAGTTCGAGCTTCTGCCAGTTCATGGAACCGAAGGGTGGGACGTCCGTGCTGATTCCGACCCGCAGATATCCCCGGTCGACGATCGCCGCCATCGCTGAACCGGGTGGCATCTGCCCGGGAACGGGCATGGGGTTGGCCGGGTCGACGCTCGCCCGGACCGGCCGGCCGTCCGCGCAGGTGTCCGGTGCCGCGGTGGGTGCGGCGGTCCCGGAGGGCGAGGGCGCCGTCATGGCACCGGGTATGGCGGACGGCTGCGACGTACTGTTGGAAAGCGGTTTCGCCTCCGGGGGAAGGGGGCTGTCCGTGGTGGCGCAGCCCGTCACCGCCACCGTGATGCCGAGAAGGATCGCCGTGACCCAGCGACACGCGGCCCCGCGGCGCCGGCGGATCCGCGCGTTCATGGCTGGTACTCCCTGTACAGCCGCCAAAGACCGGCCAGGCTGAATATAGTACTTAAGAGCATGATGCAGAAGGTGAACCATTTGAATATGTTCAACGGCGACAGTGACGCCGATATCCCGTTTTCGAAGTGACTTTGCCTCTTGTCCAGGAGGTCGGCCAGCTTTTCGTCGAACTGGTTGAACGCATTGGCCGATGGCCCGACCGTCAGGCGCGTCGCCTCGGTGAAGGAGTCCTTCCCGCCCGGCTCCGACGGTTTCCTGAGGAGTTCGACGACTTTCGATCGGGTATTCAACCACGTCCGCAGGTCGTCGGTCAGGGCCGGCGGAACGTCTCCCGGCGCGAGCCGGTCGAGCGACGTTGTCAGGGATCCCCGGCTTTCTCCCGGACGGGGGCCACGGGGATTGCCGGCGGAATCGTACCCGAGGGCCTTCACCGCCTGGTCGAACCCCTCGTCATAGGCCCGCCCGTTTCCGAGGGAGACCAGCGCCAGGTTCTCGTCGGCGCGGGCCTGTAGCGCGAGCACCCTGGACTGGGCCAGCATGGTCATGACGTCATATCCGCTGTCCCGGGCCCGGACGAGACGGGATTGCTGGGCGGAGAAGGCCCAGGCGGTCCACCCCGCGACGACGACCAGGAGCAGACTTCCGGTGATGAGCCAGAGGTTGAAGACCCGGTGGGTGAACCGGGCGAGGGCGACCTGTAAAACGACCAGGATGAGGCCGGACAGGCAGAGCATGACCGTGATGCCGAGTTCGCCGAGCCCGCGCGTGGCCTGCCGGAACGCCCTGTCGAGTTCGCCGGCGCCGAGGGCGACAAGCCTGTCCGTAACAGGGATCATTTCGGTCCGCATCAGTTCCGACGCCTTGCGCAGGTACGCTTCACCGACAGCGTTTCCGACCCGGTTGTTCGCCCGTGCGCGCTCCACCATGCCGGCGTACACGGGTGTCTGCCGCCCCAGATCGTCGAGAAGGTTTCCCGCGCACGCGGGGGCGGTCGGTCCCGCGGCCCGCGGCGGACACGCCGTGGGGTTCAACTGTCGCAGTCTCAGCACTCCCTCGACGGCCACAGCAAGGTTGTCGTCGACGTCGTCCTGCGTTCTGGCCTCGTCGGCATAGGTCTGCCGGGCCGCCGCTTCCTGCCGCCCGCCTTTGTCGAGCTCCACGTGCTCGAACACCAGTGACGCCGCGGCGGCGTCGGCCTTCGACAGGGCTGCCCGCACCTGCTGGGCCCCAACGACGAACGCACCCGCCTGATCCCTGGCATTCCGCATGGCGTCGATACGGGAGGCGATCAGAAACAGGAGAAGCAGGGTCGACGCAACGAGTACGAGGGTGACCGCTACGGCGGCGCACACGAGCCGCCGCGGTGTATCCGCCCACGCGCGGGCCGCGGCCACAAAACCCGCCGAGGGTGCCGTCCCGCGATCCGGGGATGTCCCGGAGGGCGCGGGGGAAGGGGGCAACGGGACAAAAGGAGGCCGCTTCTCGGTGCTGCTGCTCACTGCTTCGGCCACTGGCCGGCGGCCGTCATCCGAACGTCCCGTGCCGACCATGCGGAGATACCCGTCATGGCCGATATGATAGGAGAATTGTCGGGGCGAGCCGGCACCCGGCCGTTTCCGTTTCCCGTTTCTCCCGGGCACGGGCAGCTCGACGGCGGACGTGGTGACCGGCACGTGCGGCGCGCACTGGCCGACAGCCGCGCACCAGTGGACAGCCGCGCACCAGCGGAGAGAAACGTCTGATCAGCGGCGGCTGCCGTGGGCGGCCGGGTCGCTCGGTGGGATCGTCGAGGGATCCACGTTCAGCTTTGTCCCGTCCCAACGGAACGTCACGTCGGCATTTCCCCCGGATGGGCAGCACACCTTGTCCGAGGGTTCGTACAGGTTGTAGCGCAGCACGGCGGACGTTTCCCGCGCGGCCGCGACGCTGATGCCGGCGCTCGGCTCGGCGAAATCCTTACCGATCATCTCAGTGCCGACGAAGAAGAACCCGAACTGCTGGGGGACGTTCGGGGAGTCCGCTTTCCGGCCGATCAGGACGTTGAGGGTCTGCCCCCGCGTGAAGCCGGAACTGTCGGTCACGGTGAAGCCGCGCTCGTTGAGCATGTTCGACGCCTCGGCAAGGGTGAGGTGCCCAGGCGTCGTGCTCGCTGTCGGTGTGCCCGTGCGCGAGACCCGGGGCGTGGGGGTGGCGGTCCGGACGCTGCTCGGGCCTGTCGTGGGGTTGCGGTGGGTAGCTGGCGTCTTGCTTGGGTTCGCGATCTGCCGGTACGACGGTGACGGCGCGCTGTTCTGCGCGGTGAGTCGGGAGTCCCGCTCGTGCAGCGCGATGGCGGTGGCCACGCCACCGAGGGCGGCTATTGCCAGCAGCGCCGCCACCACCGTGGCGAGCCGGCCGCGGCGGCGGGGCCGTGCCGGGCCGGTCGGCGCAGGGCTGTGCGCCTGTGCGGGGCCGTGGTGCTGGGCGGGGCGGCGGGTAGCCGGCGTCTGGTCCCACCGCGGCTGGTAGGACTCCGCCTGCCAGCGTTCGGATGGCACCTGCTGGTAGGACGGCTGGTGGGCGTGGACCGACGGCCCGGACGCGGATTGTGGCGCAGCTTGTGGCGCGGATTGCGCTGCGGTGGGCGGGGGCGTCAGCGACCACCACTGGGCCAGGGCGGTCTCGGTCGCCCGGACGGATTCGCCCGCGTCGGCGACGTCGTGCCCGACGAGCCGCGCGACGAGGTGCGCGGCGGTCGGGCGCCACGCCGGGTCCTTGTCGAGCGCGGCTGCCAGCACCGGGGCGAGGTGGGCGGGGATGCCGGCCAGGTCGGGCTCGGCGGTCATGATCTGTACGGCGACCGCCTCGGGCCGTTCACCGGCAAACGGCTGGCGGCCGGTGGCGGCGAACGCCATGCAGGCGCCCCAGGCGAAGATGTCGGCACCAGGGCCGGCACGCTCGCCCCGCAGCTGCTCGGGGGCCATCCAGACCAGGGTGCCGATCAGGGTGCCGGTGCGGGTGTGGTTGGTCGAGTCGGCCGCTCGCGCGATCCCGAAGTCGATGACCTTCGGGCCTTCCCAGGTGACCAGGATGTTGGACGGCTTGAGGTCGCGGTGGACCACACCGGCGGCGTGTACCGCGACCAGGGCGTCGGCGAGCCCGACCGCCAGTCCGTCGAGCAGGTGCCCGGTGAAGGGTCCGCGCTGTGCCACCGCGTCGGTCAGGCTGCGACCTTCGACGTATTCGGTCGCCATCCACGGGCGCGGGCCGTCGAGGTCGGCGTCGAGGACGGCGGCCACGCTTCCGCCACGCACCCGTCGGGCGGCGGCCACCTCGGTGCGGAAGCGGCTGCGGAACTCCGGGTCGTCGGCGAGACCGGGCGAGGGCACCTTGACCGCCGCCGGATGATCGTCCTTGCTGAACCCGAGGTAGACGGTGCCCATGCCGCCGGCGCCGATCCGGCTCTGTAAGCGGTACGGCCCGATCTGTCGCGGATCGTCGCTGGCCAGTGGCTGGAGCACGCTTCCCCCTTCGGACGCCGTCCATCTGCCGGATCGGCGGCTGGCGCACCTGATTCTCTCTGATGCTCATCGGCTACTGGCGGCACGGTGCGGTCCGCGTCGGTAATTCGACACTCTCGACGTAGGGCGGGAAAATTTATCTAGATCTCAGGTATTCGATCGAGTATATTGACGATCTACGGGTATCAACAGAAAGTTTTCTCCATCCTCTGCGAGTCCTGCACGGAAAGGGGAAACAGGATGCCGATCACGTCCGCCGCGGCTGCCGCACCGACGCCGACGGTTGCGCCCGTCCGGGACCGGGCCGACGCCGCCACCGCCGCCACCACCACCACGACCCCTCATGCGCACGCCTACACGGCCGCTCGCACGATCACCAGCACGACAATCGCGCCGCACGACGTTCTCGAGGTGCTCGGCCGCCACGTCATCACCGACGGGTTCGGTCTTGTCCTCGACGTCGAGCGCAGCCGTGGCAGCTGGCTCGTGGACGCCCGTGACGGCCGGCGTTACCTGGATCTCTACAGCTTCTTCGCGTCCGCGCCACTGGGGATAAACCCGCCGGAGCTGACCGGTGACGCCGGCTTCCTCGCCGAGCTCGCCGCCGCGGCGGTGAACAAACCGGCCAACCCCGACATCGCCACCGCCGCCTACGCCGGATTCGTCGAAGTGTTCGCGCGTGTTCTCGGCGACCCGGAACTACCCCACCTCTTCTTCGTCGAAGGCGGGGCGCTCGCCGTCGAGAACGCGCTGAAGTGCGCCTTCGACTGGAAAAGCCGCCACAACACCCAGGCCGGTAGGTCCGGGTCGCTCGGGACCCGAGTGCTGCACCTGCGGCATGCCTTTCACGGCCGCAGCGGGTACACCCTGTCGGTGACCAACACAGATCCGGTCAAGACCGACCGGTTCCCCACCTTCGACTGGCCCCGTATCGACACGCCGTCGGTCACTTTTCCGCTGGATGCGCGCGGCCTGGCCGACCTCGCCGAGGCCGAGGCGGCCGCGCTGGCCCAGGCCGAGGCCGCGTTCGCCCGCCATCCCCACGACATCGCCTGCTTCCTGGCCGAGCCGATCCAGAGCGAGGGCGGCGACAATCACCTGCGGGCGCGGTTCCTTGCGGCGATGGAACACCTCTGCCACGCCCACGACGCATTGTTCGTCCTCGACGAGGTGCAGACCGGGGTGGGACTGACCGGTTCGGCCTGGGCCTACCAGCAGTTGGGCCTGCGTCCGGACGTTGTCGCCTTCGGCAAGAAGGTGCAGCTCGGCGGGGTGATGGCCGGCCGGCGGGTGAACGAGGTGGCCGACAACGTCTTCCGGGTCCCCGGGCGGATCAACTCGACCTGGGGTGGCGGCCTGGTCGACATGGTCCGTTCCCGGCGCATGCTCGAGGTCATGGAGGCGGACGGATTGTTCGCACGCGCGGGCGACCTGGGCCGTGACCTGCTCGCAGGCTTGGTCGAACTCGCCGGCAGGTATCCGTCACGGGTCTCCAACCCCCGCGGACGCGGGTTGCTGTGCGCGATCGACCTCCCCTCGGCGCAGTGCCGGGATGACGTGGTGCGCCGGATGCGCACCGAGGAAAGTGTTCTGGTGCTGCCCGCGGGCGTCCGCGCACTGCGGTTCCGGCCCGCGCTGACCGTGTCCGCGGCCGAGCTGGAACTCGGTGTGGACGCCCTCGACCGGGTCCTGGCCGGCGTCCCGACCAGGTGATCCGATCCTGGTCAGGTGATTCGAGCCCGACCGGATGATCGCCTGAATGATCGAGAAAATGATCGACTGGATGATGAGGTCGTCGACATGAAGATTCCTCAGGCACCGCCTCGCCCGGCCGTCCCGCCGCGTCGGGTGGAAGCACTGATCGGTGACGGCGCCGGGTCCGCCGACCGCAGGCGGGAAGCGGCCCGTACCCTGACCCGCTCGACGAACCCCGCGCACCTCGACGAAGTGGTCGCCGAGGTCCTGCTCGCCGGCCCCGCCGACCTGCTGGACGCCTGTGCCGTCGCACGGGCGGCCCAGCCCGACTGGGCGGACGTGCCCGCGCCGGTCCGCGGAACCGTGATCGCGAACCTGGGACGTCTCGTCGAGGTCAACGCCGAGGCGCTGGCGCGGCTGGTGACGCGCGAGGTCGGCAAGCCACTGGCCGAGGCCCGCGGTGAGGTGCAGGAGGTCGTCGACACCTGCCGCTTCTTCCTCGGAGAGGGCCGGCGCCTCTACGGCGAGACCGTGCCGTCGGAGATGCCCGACAAGCAGTTGTTCACCTTCCGGGAACCGGTGGGCGTCATGGTGGCGATCACCGCCGGGAACTTTCCGGTGGCGGTGCCGTCCTGGTACATCGTCCCGGCGTTGCTGTGCGGCAACACCGTCGTATGGAAGCCGGCGGTCTACTCGGCCGCGTGCGCGCAGGCGTTCACCGAGCTGATCCTGCGCGCCGGGGTACCCCACGGCGTGGTGGGGCTCGTCCCGGCCGAGGGCGTGGAGACGTTCACCGGCCTGGAACGGGCCCTGGACGCCCGGCTCGTCGACAAGGTCGGGTTCACGGGTTCGACCGAGGTCGGGAAGATGATCGGCGAGCTGTGCGGGCGGCATCTGCAGACCCCCTGCCTGGAGCTGGGCGGGAAGAACCCGATGGTCGTCGCGCCCGACGCGGACCTCGACGCGGCTGTCGCCGGCGCGGTGTTCTCCGGGTTCGCCAGCGCCGGGCAGCGGTGCACCTCACTGGGGACGGCGATCGTGCACACCTCGGTGCACGACGAGTTCCTCCGCCGGCTGGTGGCCGCGGTCGAGGATGCCCGGATCGGTGACCCCTTCGCCGACGTCCTGTACGGGCCCCTGCTCGACCTGCGTTTCGCCGCCGGCTTCGAACACACCCTTGGACTGATCCGTGATCACCATCGGGTCGCGGGATCCTTGGCGCTCGGGCGGGTGGACGCGGCCCGTCCGCGTCGCGGCTTCGTGGGGGATCCCGGAAACGGACTGTACTACCACCCGGTGATCCTCGACGGCGTCCGGCCCGGCGACGAGGTGTTCAGGGAGGAGACGTTCGGCCCGATCATCGGGGTGACGACCTACCGGGAGCTGGACGAGGCGGTGGCACTCGCGAACGCTCCCGGGTACGGCCTGTCCGCGTCGATCTACACGAACGATCCACGGACGGTCTTCCGGTTCCGTCGGGGGATCGGTGCTGGCATGGTCAGCGTGAACAACTCGACGTCCGGAGCCGAGGCGCATCTGCCCTTCGGGGGCAACGGCCGCTCCGGCAACGGCTCCCGCCAGTCCGGACGCTGGGTGCTCGACCAGGTCACCCGCTGGCAGGCGGTCAACTGGGACTATTCCGGCCACCTGCAGAAGGCCCAGATGGACACGGCGATCCCCACCGCCGACCTCACCTTTCGCCTCCCACCCGGTTAGCCCGCTTTTCACCCGGTTGCCTGCCCGCTTCCTGCTCGGCCGGCGGTGCAGGCGACGAGGTGCCGGCTCGTGCGGTCAGCGTGCCCAGCGGGGGAGCAGCGCGGCGAGGTTGAGGTCGACCGGGAACGGCTCGGTGACGGTGAGTCGTTCCCCGCTGCCGGCCGCTACGTAGGCGTCACCGTGACCGTGCTGGTAGATCGTCACCCGCGACGGTGCCGGCTCTATGCGCCAGTAGTACGGGATCCCGAACTGGGCGTAGAGCGCCGGCTTGGTGGTGCGGTCCTCGACATGGTTGCCCGGGGACTCGATCTCGATCGCGACGATGACCTCGGCGGGGGCGAACCAGTGCCGCGCGGGCTCGTCGCTGCGGATCAGCATGAGATCGGGGATGCGGGTGAGCTGCCGGCCGAACCGGATATCCACGGCCATCGCCACCGCGAACGGTTCCGGCGTGACATCCTCGAGCGCGGCGAAGAGCCGGGCGCTCAGCGCCTGGTGCAGGTTGGAGGGGGACGGTGACACGCTGAGTGCTCCATCGGTCAGTTCATAGCGATAGTTGCTGACCGGCAGCTCATCGAGGTCGTCGGTGGTCCAGCCACCCGGAGGAATCGCGATCAGCGGTTCGCTCATCGGTGCGTCCTCCCATCCGTTCCGGTGATTCAACTCTACCTACAGCAGGCTCACGATGCGTGAAGCCGTTGTATCGCTCGCGTATCACCCTCGTGCATGATTATTATCACTCCGCACCCCTGTATCCTCCCGGATACCGGTTCAATATCTTTTGTAACCGGGTGTCGGTGGGATGCCGACATGTCCGTTGTGTCATCACCGTCGGCCGGTTCCACGTGTTGGTCACGGTCGGGGAGGGGAGTATCACCAATGGCCGAGCATGATGAATTGGTTCAGCCGGAGTCGCTGTGGCCGAGTCAGCGGGTGCCGGAGGGGGACGTCGATGACGGCCTGGACGCCGCGTCCGAGCCGTGGAGAATCCCGCGTTCGGTCGCGAACCCCACCCGTCTTCGGTTCGGATCGCCACGGGAGTCGGTGTCGGTCAGCCTGTCCGGCAGCGTCTGAGCGCCTGAAGGTCCGGCAGCTCCTGGTGCCTGAGGGCCCGGGAGGCCCACGTCCGGCGGACCGCGCAGCTCTGTCCTAAGCGGTCTGTCACAGGGCGGACGATCCGTCATCACGCAGGATTGCGTACGTTCACGTAAGTCGTATGACGCGGCGCGGGCCGTGGCACCGAACGAGTCGGTGCCACGG
>NZ_CAAAFR010000142.1:0-6453 GCF_900634745.1 Protofrankia symbiont of Coriaria ruscifolia | reverse complement strand
GTGGACGTCAGTCCTGCGGCCCGGCGGGACGGCGTCCTGCGCGGCGGGGTTGGTCGGACCCGCGGTGGGGTGAGCCACCGCGAGAGGCAGGCGCCTCCCACTGTCTGTCCGCGCCCCGGCGGCGCGGGGCACCCGACGACCGCGCCTGTGTCGGCACCCGAACACCGGACGACTGGGTCGGCGTACTCCGCTGCTGCGGGGGAATTTTGGGGGCGGGAGGTCCGGCGAGGCGCATCACCACCTCGTCGTCGGCGTCCGCCGGTTCGGGCTGCGCGTCGCTGCCGGCGGCTCGCAGCAGCGCGCGCACCAGCCCGCGCTCCTCGGGGAGTGAGACGAGTACGTCGGCGCCGTGTGCCCCCGCCCGCGCGGTACGCCCACCGCGGTGCTGGTAGGTCTTGGGGTCGCTCGGCAGCCCCGCGTGCACGACGATGTCGACCCCGTCGACGTGGATGCCGCGGGCAGCCACGTCCGTCGCCACGAGAACACGGTGCGTACCTTCGGCAAACCCGGCGAGCGCTCGGCTGCGGGCGTTCTGCGCCATGCCGCCGTGCAGCGGCTGGGCCGGGACACCGGAACGGGTGAGCTGTTCGGCGAGCCGGTCGGCGCCGCGCTGGGTGCGGGCGAACACCAGGGTACGTCCGGAGCCGCCCGCCAGGGCGGTCACCAGCCGGGTGTGGGCGGCGGGGTCGGAGGCCTCGAGTGCGTGCCGTGACAGGGTGGAGACCTGCGCGGTCTCCGAGTCGACGGCGACGAGGACCGGGTCGGGCAGGTACTGGCGGACCAGCACCTCCACCTCACGGTCGAGAGTTGCCGAGAACAGCAGCCGCTGGCCGCTGGCTGGGGTGGCGTTCAACAGCGCTCGCACGGCCGGCAGGAAGCCGAGATCACACATGTAGTCGGCCTCGTCCAGCACGGTGATCGCGACGTCTTCCAGGGAGCAGGCGCCGCGTTCGATCAGGTCGGTGAGGCGTCCGGGTGTGGCGATCACAATGTGCACGCCGCGCCGCAGCGAACTGATCTGACGGGAGATCGACGTCCCGCCGTACACCGCGCGCAGGCGCAGGCCCAGGGGCCTGGACAGTGGGTCGAGGGCGTCATGGACCTGCTGGGCGAGTTCCCTGGTGGGGACGAGGATCAGGCCGCGTGGACGTCCCGGTGTGACCGCGCGGTTCTTCGCGAGCTCGGCGAGCATCGGCAGGCCGAACCCGAGGGTCTTGCCCGAGCCGGTGCTTGCGCGGCCGAGCACGTTCTCACCGGCGAGGACGTCGGGAAGGGTCGCGGCCTGCACCGGGAACGGGGCGGTGATCCCCTGCCGGGCGAGGGCGGAGACGAGGGGGGCGGGCAGGCCCGCGTCCACGAAGGAGCTGACCGCCGGCCGCGGTTCGCGGGTCGGCAGGGCCGGCTGTGCGGGCGTGGCGAACCGGTTCGGTCCGTTCTGCTTGCCACCCGAACGGGGTCCGCCGCGGCCGCGATAGGCGGCGCCTCGTGCGGGCCGGGAGCGGCGGCGGGCAGGGGAGGGCTGAGTGTCACCGTGCTGAGACAGGGTTCTTCCGTCCGTCGTGTCGAGGTCGCCGGGGGAAACCGCGGCGATTGTGTGGCAGCAGTCGTGCGTCCGCTTCGGGCCGCGTCACCAGAGCATGAGCGGGTGAACCCTCACCGGGGCTCACACCGATCTGCTGTCACACGGACCTCTGATGTGTGGCTGGAAAACTACACATCATGGACGGCTCATGGCCGCCAGCGGTATCAGGGTACACCGATCACGACCGCGGGTGCTAAGGGTGGTGCACCCACCGGGGGTGAGACGTCGCGCACCCCGGCGCTGCGCAGGTGCGACACCGTGCACCGCCGGTCACGGCAGCGGGCCGGCCACGCAGCGGACAGGTGACGACGGCAGACAGATCGCGATCGCGGGCTGGTCACAGCAGCAGGTTGGTCAGCAGATGGATGACCAGGCCGGCGAGCGCTCCAACCACCGTGCCGTTGATGCGGATGTACTGCAGGTCACGACCGACGTGTAGTTCGACCTTGACGGCGGTCTCGGTCGGTTCCCAGTTCGCGATCGTGTCGGAGATCACCGCGGCGATGTCGGACCGGTACCGCCGGACGAGCCATGAGATGATCTCGGTGGCGGCGGTGTCGACGCTTGCCCGCAACTGGGGTTCGGTGACCAGCCGTCCACCGAGTGCCTGTAGCTCGTCGGTGATCCGCGTCCGCAGCGCACTGTCGGGGTCGCCGGCGACGTCGGTCAGGATGGACCTGGTGGCGTTCCACATCGCCACGACCGCCTGGTGGACTTCGGGATGGTCGCGGATGCGTTCCTTGAACTTCTCCACCCGTTCGGCGGTGTCCGCATCGGTGCGCAGCTGCTCGCCGAACCGGGCGAGGAAGTCGTCCAGGGCCCTGCGCAGCAGGTGGTTGGGATCCGTGCGGACCTCGGCGGCGAACCGCAGCGCCTCCGCGTACGCACGGGCCGCGATCGCCTCGTCCATGAACTTCGGCGACCACGACGGCGCCTGATCGGCGACGATCCGCATCACCGTGTCAGGATTGTTGCGCAGCCAGGTCTCCGCCTGGAAAGCGATCACGTCGACGAGCCGGTGGTGCAGGCCGCCGTCGGCGATCCGGCCGAGCGCCGTGCCGGCGGCCGGAGCCCAGGGACGATCCATCACCCTGGTGAGAATGGTCTTTTCCACCACCTCCAGCGTCACCTCGTCCCGGATGCTCGAGATCGCCTCGACCAGCCGGCTGGACGCCTCCGCGGTGATTTTTTCGGCATGCCCGCGGTCACCGAGCCAGGTGCCGATCTGGACGGCGGCGCCCATACTCGTGATCTTCTCCCGGATCACCGTGTCGGCCAGAAAGTTCTCGGTGACGAACCGCTCGAGGCTGCGGCCGAGGTCGTCCTTGCGGTTGGGAATGATCGCCGTGTGCGGGATGGGCAGACCCAGCGGCCGGCGGAACAGCGCGGTCACCGCGAACCAGTCGGCGAGCGCTCCCACCGCGCCCGCCTCCGCCGCGGCCCGGACATAGCTTGCCCAGCCCGGCCCGCCACCGGACTCCCAGCGCCAGAACACGATGTAGACGACCACCACGAAGACCAGCAGGCCGGTCGCGATCGTCCGAATCCGGCGCAGCCCACGTCGCAGCTCGACGTCACCGTCCTGGCCGCCTCGACCGTCCCGGTCGCGTTCGTCGCCGGTGCGGTGGGGACCGGCGTGGCGTCTGTCGGAGTGCCGCCTGCGCGCTGTGCCCACCGGCTGCGCCGGGTGTGGTGTCGTGGGCATCGTCCTCCGCCCAGAGGTGTCTCATGCCGATGGGAACCGGCGTCGGTCGAATGATCCTCGATCACGGCCGGGCGACTCCGGGTCGTCGGGACGGCCGGTGCTTGCGATTGTGGCCGTCTGTCCACAGTGCCACCCGTGGCCCCGGCCGTTGCCGCAGTGACCACCCCAGGACGGCAAGCACGCCCAGCAGCGCGCAGTAGGCACCGATCACCCGGTGCGGGTTCCCGTAGGTGGTCGCGAGCAGTTCTATCCCGAAGCCGACGCCGACGACAGTCGTGATGACGGCGACAGTGGCCACACCCGACGCGACGGGGGTCATGGCCGCCGGTGCCGGCCGGCTCGCCGCCGGCCCGCCGCCCACGGACCCACGGTGTGCCAGGGTCTTCACGACGCAGCTGACAGCAGGCGCGGCGAGTACACCGATTATCACGCCACCGGCGACGAAGCCGGTCAGGCTGGTCCGATGAGGGGTGACGACGAACCAGCTCCCGGCGGTGAAGACGGCCAGGGGTATCCGCGATCTCGGTGCGATGACCAGTATCGGCGCGAGCAGAAGCAGCAGGTAGTGGCTCCATACGATGGGTGAGGCCACGAGCGCGGCGGCGAGCGCACCCGCGTACGGCACCCGCTCGTCCCCGCTGCGTCGCATGTGCAGCCAGCTCCCGGCCAGCACGGCCGCGGCCACCGCCCGCGCAGCCCAGGTGGCCACCCCCATACCGAGACCGGTGTTGACCAGAAGGCCGGTGAGGCTGAGCCCCAGCGGTGCCTCCTCGCGGGCGAGCACCGCCAGCATCCCCAGGTAGGTACGGGTGTCCACCGGGCTGGTCAGCTCGGTGACGGCCAGTAGCAGTCCGACGCCAGCAGCCGTGACCGCGCTCGCCTTCGTCCTGCGGGTCAGTACCAGCCACAGCCAGACCGGTGCCAGGAACAGTTTGGCGTAGATGACGCCAGCCGCGAGCATACCCGCGGTGATCGGATGGTCACGGTAGCGCCACAGTGCGGTGAGGCCGAGGAACAGGACAGCGTTGAGCGTTCCCATCTGCAGGCCGGTGATGGCACAGGAGGCCATCATCACCAACGCGTACGTGTGGCGGTCGCGGGTGCCCACCAGCCGGGTACCGAGGAACAGCGCGCCCACCGACAGCGCGATGAAAACGGTCGCGCCGAAGCCTCCCAGCCACGACAGCGGAACGAAGCCGAAGGCGACGAGGTAGGGATACACGTAGGCGAAGCCCGAGTAGACCTCGGCGGACCCGGGGAGCGGGTAGGGGTTGCGCCCGTGTCCGACGGCGGCGCCTGCGCGCAGGAACACCTCGACGTCATAGTGGGGAAGAGGGGCGATGTAGACGGTCCACATCACCGCGACCAGCGCGGCGAGAGGCGCCCCCCGGACCAGGGCCGACCATGGTCGGGTATGGCCGGCCCGATCGCCGCCGACGTCACCTGTGCTACCGACGCTACCAGCCACGGGAGTGTCGCCGTGGCTGCCGGTATCGCTTGAAAGCGCAGGCCGGGCCGGCTGTCGAGGCGTACCTGTAAAAGCTGTCAAGACTCGCACTCTGCCAACGCCGCACCCGTTCTGCCAACACCCGTACTCCGCGGACACCGCCGTCGGCCCGCCCGGCCGGTTCCCCCCCGCAACCCGCGTCACCGGTCGATGCATCGTCACCTCGATGCATCATTGGTCGACGTCGTGGCACTCGTCCATCATGACCTGCGTAGGTGTCCGGCATCCCCGCCCGCGGCCGGAGGGTGCCGCCGGTGAGGATCGCCTGTGGCCGTAAGGACTGTCGGTGCTCCGGCGTATCTTCAGCGGCTGATCCCCGCGCACCGGCGCGCAGGGCGGCGTGGAGGTGGCGGACGTGTCGACGAACCTGCGGGCGGGGTCCCTGGACGGACGCCGCGCGTCCGCGTGGTGGGCCGCACGGATCCCGGCGTGGGTGCTCCCCGCGTTGATCTGCTCCTGGTTCCTCACGGTGCTCGGAGCCCTCGCCGGCGACACGCCCGCGTGCTCGGCCACGCAGCCGGACATCTGCGGGCCCGATCCGGCCGCGGCCTTACTGGGTGTGCCGATGTTGGGCCTGCCGGTGCTGTTGTGGTTCGCCCCGCTCGCCGGCTGCGCCGCCGCGATCGTCTTCGCCGCCGCGGACGTGCTCTTCGACACCGACGGCTCGGCCCGGCTCGCCTTCGCCGGGTACGGGCTGGTCTGCCTCGCCGTGGCCGGCTGGCTGGCCCGGGTGCGGGCCGGCCAGCGGGCCGTCCTGAAACAGGTGGCCGGCGGGCCCGTTTCGCTCACCGGGGTCCCCGCCGGCGGCCCGCGCCGATCCCGGCTGGTGGCGGTGGCCATGGTCGCCGCCACGGCAGCCGCGCTGTACGCCTGGTACGGCCACCGGGTCGCGGTGGAGGACCGCCATCTCGCCCGGGCCGGGACGCAGGCCGTCCAGGTCGTCGCGGTGGGGGACGAGCACATCACGGTCGTCCTGCCGTCGGGGTCCAGGCGCACCCTGCCTGTGCGCGACTCCAGTGCGTACCCGACAGGTTCGTCGGTACCGATCATGGCCGATCCGCTCGATCCGGGTTGGGTCCGTCTCGTCGCCGAGCCGGACGATCCGACACCCTGGGCGGCCGGGGCTCTCGGCGCGGTTGCGGTCGCGCTGGTCGTGGCGTCGCGGGAGATGCTGGGCTGGCGGGCCCGCCAGCGCCTTGTCCGCGGCGAGCACCGCGGCGCCCAGGTGCGTGTCATGACCGACGAGCGGGGCGCGGTGCTGGTTCATGCCGCCGACGACGTGCGTGGAGAACGGCCGCTGGCCGTCGTCGGCGTCCGGTGGGCCTCCGGCCGTGCCGAGCCCGCATCGGACGGATCTTTACCCGCGACGGACGGATCGTTCAACGAGCCGGCGTTCGGGCGGGCGTGGCGCGGCGAGGTCCGCGGGGATCCCACAGCCGCTGTCGCAACGCTCCTCGGTGGTATGCACGACGACGCCTGGCCGGCCTTTGCCGTCGGTGACGACGTCGCGTTGCCCACCAGCCCGTTGCGGACGTTCCGCTCGCCGCCGAGTGCGTGGTGGCGAAGCCTGCGCCGCATCCGGGACATCCGGGCGCTGCGGACCGGGCCGGACTGGCGCCCCGGCTGGGGAGGCGTCGGGGGGGACAGCGGGGAGATCGG
>NZ_CAAAFR010000141.1:0-4082 GCF_900634745.1 Protofrankia symbiont of Coriaria ruscifolia | reverse complement strand
GAACAGCGGGGACGATCGCGGGGACCGGACGGACACCGGGCACGGCCTGCCGGGCCGTCCGGTGCCGGCAGGAGGCGAGGTGAGTGCACCTGAGGATCTGCCCGCCGTCATCCGCGGACCGGGCAGATACAGGGCGGCCGGCGCGGTCGCCCTGGGCGCGGGGTTGCTCGGCGCCCCGCTCGCCGTACTGCTCGGGTTGGACGTCCTGCCCGCGGTGTGGCTCGGGGGCATCCTGCTGGTCAACGGCCTGGTCGCCACGGGACGATCCGTCGTGCTGGACCGCGGTTGCCTCACCGTCCAGGGTCCGCTGGTGGCCCACCGCGTGCCGTGGGGGCACCTGCACGGCGCCCGACTCGTCGGTGACCGGCTCGTGCTGGCCTGGGTGCCTGCCACGGTCGTGGCGGTCGGGCCGTTCGAGCCGACGGGCGAGTCGCCCGGACAGCGGGAGCAGGCCGAATGGACCGGCGCCGCCATCATGGCGTTACGTGTACGTGTACGTGTACGTGGACCTGAACGCGAACGCGCAGCTGCGGCAGGTGCGGATGTGGGTGCGGGTTCGAGCGCGGGTGCGCAGGGGCAGCCCGAGGAGACGGTCTCCCGGACGCCCGGCCCGGGTGTCGCGGTGGTCGCCGTCTACCTCCTGCTGGTTGCCGCCGCCTGGTGGTGGCATGCCCATGGCGGCTGAGGCCGGATGTCGTGAGGTGCATATGAACCGCCGCCGGGAGCACGTGAACCGCCGCCGGGATACGGGGAACCCGGCGGCGGTCACCCGTGCCCGTCCGGCTGTCCGGTCACCCGGGCAGCTGAGCCCGCGGTTTCAGCCGGGCCGGGATCGTCGCCCGAGACGGGTGGGACCGGCTGCTGGTCGTTCAGGCGCAGGCGCTGGACATCCCGTTGATCACCGCCGATCACCAGCTCTCGGCCTATGGCGTCAGGACGGTATGTGCCTGACCTCCCGGACACCCCATGTTCTTTCCCGGACCGCCTGTCGGGAGATCGTCCCGGGCGGTGGATCGTCAGCTGGTCGGCGCCCGGGTGTGGCTGCCGATATCGGCGGCGAGCAGGCACAGATCGTCCTCCCGGCCGTTGGAGCCGGCGACTCCAGCCAGCAACCGGTCACACAGCGCATCCAGGCTGAGTGCGTGGGACTGCGCGGCGACGGCCGACAGGACGGCGAGCCGGTCGGAGATGGAGGCGTCCCGGCGCTCCACCAGGCCGTCGCTGTAGAGCAGCAGGCGGGTCCGGGCCGGCAAGGTGACAGTGTCCTGCCGGTAGGCAAGGTTGTCCACGGCGCCGAGGATCGGGCCGTGGACTTCCTCCAGGAAGGCCGGACAGTCGCCGTCGAGGATCAGAGGCGGCGGATGACCCGCGCACGACCAGGTCAGCGTCTGGTCGGCCACGTCAAGGCAGGCGACCACCGCGGTGGCGTAGACCGCCGAGTCGCTGGCGGCGAGGTTGGACGACAACTGGCTGGTGATCATGGCGGGGGGATGGCTGAGCAGCGCGTAGGCGCGTGCCGCGTGCCGCAGCTCGGCCATGACCGTGGCCGCGCGCAGCCCGTGGCCACCGACGTCCCCCACGATCAGCGTGAGTTCGCCGTTCGGGAGCACCAGCGCGTCATACCAGTCACCGCCGACGTCGACGTCCCGGCCGGCGGGCAGGTATCGGGCGACCAGTTCCACTCCGGCCAGCTCCGGCAGGCGCTGCGGAAGGATTGCCCGTTGGAGGGCTTCGGTAACTGACAGTTGCTTCTCGTACAGGCGCACTCGTTCCAGCGCATGCGCGCAGTGCCCGGCAAGCGTTGTCAGAAAGGCCCGCTCGTCGGCGTCGAAGGTCCGTTCGGTTCCCCACAGCAGCGCGATCACCCCGATCGGCTGCCCGGAGACAATCAGTGGGATATGGGCTACACCCGCGATGGCGGCCGCTTCGAGCAGGGGCTGGGTGCGCGGATAGTCGGTCAGGTACTCCGCGCGGGAATCGAACCGGGCGCGGGCTGTGCGCAGGACGTCCGGGGTTGCCGCGGTTCCGTGCACGGAGATCATTTCCAGGAGCCGGTTGACTCGTCGGGACTGGATGGTCGGGCCGACCATGCGCACCCGTCCCTCCTCGCCGACCAGCATGATCACAGCGCAGTCCGCGCCGAGGTCGTCCCATGCCGATCGCACGATCACGTTCGCGACGTCCGGGACGGTCAGGGCCTGGCCGAGCGCGGCGGTCACGTCGAACAACTGGCGGGCGCGGCTGAGCGCTGTCGACAACGACGTGATCAGCGCCGCGCGGTGTGCCTCCGCCCGCCGACGTTCGTCGACGTTGCGGAAATACGCGGTTATCCCGTCCGGTGAGGGGAACAGCCGGACCTCGAAACGTCCCCCGAAGGAGGCGTAGTCGGCTTCGGACTCCACCGGCAGCTGGGTGTGCAGCGCCTGCAGGTACAGCTTTTCGAACACCGACCCGATCATCGCCGGTTCCAGGTCCCACAGCCGTTCGCCCACCAGCTCGCACGTGTCACAGCCGAGCAGCCGGCTCATGACCGTGTTGAGGAACACGAACCGGCCGTCGTTGTCGAACACCACCACGCCGTCACTGACCTGTTGCAGGGCGCGTCCGGCCTGCTCGCAGCCTGCTCGTAGCCCGGTGGTGTCGGTACAGATCCCCGTCACGCGCACGACCCGGCCGGTGTCGTCGATGACTATCCCGCCGCGGGCCTGGAGCCAGGCGCGCGAACCGTCAGGGCGTACGACCCGGAACTCCTCGAGGAAGGATCCGCCGGTCGCCAGGACCGTGTCCATGCGGGCGCGCAGAACCGGTACGTCACTGGGGTGCACGCAGGAGAGGAAAGCCTCCATCGTCCCGGCGAAGGACTCCAGGTCGACGCCGTGCAGGTCGGCGGTGCGCTGGTCCCACCGTAGCCGGTCGCCGGCGACGTCCCACTCCCAGACGCCTACGCCCGCGGTGCCCAGCGCGAGCAGCAGGTGTTCCGGTACGCCGTCATCGGACGCGGACGGCATCGGCAGATCGTTCGCGTTTCGGTGAACCTGGGGCTTGTCAGCACCGCCCGATCCCACGTCACGCTCCCCACTGGCCGTCGGCGTTCCCCGCCGGCCGGCGCTGTCAACCCGGGCGCGCACCGTTGTGACCGGCCGCGACGGCTCAGGCAGCGCACCTGGCAGATCGTGGCTGGTCTGCGGGGTCTCAGGTAGGCGTCGACACGGTTCGACAAGTCAACCACGAGGCATCAGGCCTCGTTCCCCGATAGGACAGGACAGTCCATTATCGTGCCGGGTTGTTGCCGTTGGCGATCACGGCCGTGTGGGTGTGCTCACTGCCCTGCGGAGGTTCCGCCCTTCGGAGGTTCTCCAGGTTGTGGATCATTGATGGGTCATTCTTCGCGGATGCCGATGCGGTTGTGGATGGCGCGTAGCGGGCGGGGTGCCCACCAGTTCCACTGCCCGGCCAGGCGCATGAACGCCGGGACCAGGATGGGGCGCACGATCAGGGCGTCGAGCAGGATGGCCAGGCCGGTGCCCAGACCGAACAGTTTGATGAACGACACCCCGGAGACCAGGGTGGCGAAGAAGGACACCGCCAGGATGAGCGCGGCAGCGCTGATGATCCGTCCGCTGCGGGACAGGCCGTCGACGACGGCGCGGTGCAAGGTGGCGCCGGTGTCGTGACGTTCGCGGATGCGGGCGAGGACGAACACGGCGTAGTCCATGGACAGGCCATAGGTGATGCAGAACAGCAGGACGGGGATGGCGACGGGCAGGGGGCCGGGGGTAATGCCGAGGGGTCCGGCGAGGTGGCCGTCTTGGAAGATCCAAACCATGGTGCCGAAGACGGCACTGAGGCTGAGCAGATTGAACGCGAGGGCCTTGACCGGCAGGACGATGCTGCCTGTGAGCAGGAACAGGACGGCGAAGGTGATGACGGCGATGAGGGTGAGGGCGAGAGGGAGGCGGTGGCCGATGGAGGCGGTGATGTCGATGAGTTGGGCGGCTTGGCCGGTGACGAGGACCCGGCGGTGGTGGGGGACGGGAGTGGCGCGGATGGCGTGGGCGAGGCGGGCGCCGGCGGGGGAGTAG
>NZ_CAAAFR010000140.1:0-14007 GCF_900634745.1 Protofrankia symbiont of Coriaria ruscifolia | reverse complement strand
CGGATGGCGTGGGCGAGGCGGGCGCCGGCGGGGGAGTAGGGCTCGGTGCGGCTGAGGATGGATAGCCAGGTGGCGTCGCCAGCGGTGAAGCGGGTGGCGGTCGGGCCCGGGGGAGTGGTTTGGTGACCGGCGGTGAAGGAGCCGGAGGCGCTGTCGACGCGGTCGACGCCGGGGAGGGTGGATAGGCGGCTGGCGTAGGTGGCGGTGTCGGTGGTGGCGGTGGGGCCGCTGCCCCAGGTGTCGGCGACGACGGCGAGGGCGCCGTTGTTGACGACGCCGAAGTCGGTGCGGAGGCGGTCGGCGGTATGGCGGCTTTCGGTGGAGGTGGGTAGGACGCGGTCATCGGGGACGCCGAAGGTGACGTGGAGGAAGGGGATGCCGAGTAGGAGGAGGAGGGCAAGGGTGGGTAGGGCGGTGAGTAGGGGACGTCGCCAGGCCAGGGCGGCGACCCGGCCGACCATGCTGAGGCCGGCTGGCTGTACAGGGCGCCGCCGCAGGGGCAGCGGCCACCGTTCGATGCGGCCCCGGAGCAGGAGCAGCAGGGCCGGCAGGACGATCAGCGCGCCGGCCAGAGTGATCGCCACGACCATGACGCCGGCGAAGGCGAACGAACGCAGGAAGTATTGCGGGAAGACCAGCAGGCAGCACAGGGCCGCGGCGACGGTGGCGGCACTGAACATGATTGTCCGTCCGGCGCTGCACATGGTCGCGTCCAGGGCGGCGACGGTGCCGTAGTGGTGTTCGCGTTCCTCGCGGTAGCGGGAGACGAACAGCAGGCAGTAGTCGATGGCGAGCCCGAGGCCGAGGGCGGTTGTGAGGTTGACCGCGAACACCGAGACCTCTGTGAGGGCGGCCAGTATCGCAAGGCCGCTGAGCGTGCCGATGATCGCCAGTATGCCGACGAGCAGTGGGATACCTGCCGTGACCACGGTGCCGAAGACCGCTAGCAGCAGGAGCAGGGTGACCGGGACGGCTATGGATTCGGCTTTGGCCAGATCTTTGGTGACCTGCATGTTGATGTCGTTGTTGATCTGTGTGAGTCCGCCGAGGGAGATGGTGACGCCGGCGGTCGGGCTGTCTGAGTGGGTGAGGACGTCGTGCAGCCGACCGGTGTGCTCGGCGCTGGCGTCCTCGTCGCCGTCGATGTGGGCGACGATCAGGCCGACGTCGCCGGACCGGCCGCGCAGCTCGGCCACTGGCGTTTCCCAGTAGGAGGCCACGATCTGGACACCCGGCTCGCGCCGCAGCACGGCGGTGACATTCTGTCCCTTCGTCCGGACCGCCGGTGTCTCGACGCCGACGCTGGATCCGACCAGGACGACCAGGTTCGGCTCGGCCGAACCGAATCGGGCGAGGAGAGCCTGCGTGCCGCGGACCGAGTCCGAATCCGGATCGCCGAATCCACCGGTCTTCATCCGGCTGACCGCCCCGATGCCGACGATAGCGGCGAGGATCGTCACTACCACCGTGACGAGCAGGACCGTGCGGGGACGAGCCACGATCACGCGTAGCAGTCGGCTGCGTACCAGCGGGCGGGAGGTGAAGCCGCCTGCCGCGTCTTGCGGCGTGGTGACCCGGGCTCGGTGCCGCCCGCCGGGTCGAAGGTTGCTGAGCCGGAATCCGGGCGATGAACCACTGCGCGGCGGCGACGTCGTCATCGGCGTGAACCATCCTTCCGGCTCAGGCGGGGTACGTCCCCGTCCCGACAGGTGGTGACCACGCTGCCCACAACGACGTGGACGGGGTCGGGAATCCGGCCGGTACATGTTGTACTGTGCGGATTTTTATGATCATTATGATAGTGGAGGTTTCCACGCCACAAACGGTTCTCCGCGGCATTTCGGAACCGCGCTCCTGATTTCTGCGGCAGGCGCCAGAAAATACCTCCGCCGGCCGCTCCCGAAAAACGGACGGCAAGCCCGAAGATCGCGACTTCGTTCACCAAACTTTCCCCGATGATCAGTTTCTCCTGAGTACCCGCGCCGATGGTAGGGCAAAACCTCGGCGCGGCGTCGGTGCAGATCTTACTGCCGATTCGTCGCCATGGCCCACGCCGGTACGCACTAACCGCTTTTCGGCACTGGTCGCCGCTGCCGGCCCAGGTGCGTGCAAACTATTCGTATCCGTCATCGTGGTTGTTTCTGGCAGTGTTCAGGAGAGTCCGCCGGACGACTGGTGACAGGTCCATGCCGCGGCCGTGCCGCGGCCGGCTCAGCTGTGGGCCCTTCCGTGAATGCGAGGCCCGGAGCATGTCCGGATCCGTACCCGACGAGGTGGGTTGACGTGTTTTATCGGACATCGATCACGGGTGTTTGTGGCCGCCCGGTAGGGTTGATGGTCGAACCGCCCAAAGGGCCGAAGGCGACGCGATCATATTTTTGCGCGCTGCCGGCGGCCCAGATTTCCGATCATGTGAGGGCCGAAGGTGACGGGATCATGCTTCTTTCGCGCCAGAGGTCTGGAAGCCGGTCCGGGAGGTCCGGGAGGCCCAGGTCCCCGGTCATATGGGGAGAAACCATGATGAATCGGTCCGCCCTCGCGGCCGGCGGAGCCGGGCGACAGCTCGCGACGGTCTTCCTGGTGATGTCCGTCGTCGGGGCCCTTCTCGGCGGGGCGGCCAGCTATCTGACCACGGGCGGTGCCGAGATCAGCCAGTCGGGTACGGCTGTCGTCAGTGCCGTCCCCGAGGTATCGCCAGGTGTCACAGCTGCAGCACCGATGGCTTCTCCTGGTGGAGGCGTCGCCCCGGTCGTCGGTGTGTCACCGGGTGCCACGGTGGCCGTTACGGCCCTGCCGGCCGCTCGAACGCAGGATCCAGGCGCGCAGCCTGGCGGTCAGCCCGCGGACGCGGGCACCACGGTTGTTGATGACGGCCCGTCGACCAACAACACGGATGCAGCGGGCCTTGCGGGCTCGGCGTCACCGGCCCCCGTCTCCTCGGCGCAGCAGCCGGCGCCCGGACCGGTGACAACCGCACCCGAACCGGGTAGCACGGCGCCGGCTCCCGGCCCGATGCCGTCGTCCGCGAAGCCGACTCCGGTTCCCCCGCAGAACAGCCGGTGACACATTTTCGACAAGTACACATTTTCGACGATTATTGTCGCCGTGCTCACCGGCCGCGATGCGCATCTTCTCGGACGTGTCTCCCGGTGTCACTGTCGGGACGTGTCACCACGCGCATCGGCAGGTCCGCATCAATCAGGACCACAGGCCGATCGCAACCATAGGCGGATCAGGAGAACAAGTCGATCGGGACCGCGGGTCGTAGCCATCCGGATGATTTCTGCCGGCGCCGGGCCGATTCGGCATCATCCATCGAAGTAAAATTGTAAGCAGGATTGCTGTGGTGACGCTTCGGCCGGTGATAATCTGGTCCGCCGGACGGACAGTCCGGATGTGCCGTGCCGGCGCCGGATCACGGTATGCTGCGCCTCGCGGCCGGGTTGCCGTATCCTGTAAAGGGGCACAGATTTCCTTGGGTTACATCGATATCGGTCCTATCGGTCTTATGAACAGGTCGCGTAGGAATTTTCACAGTATGTCGAAAGCCGGTGACCTCGGCTCTGCGACGGCATACGAGGAAGCTCCCGGCGGGAAGTTTCGCGATCTGCCTGGCCCCCGTAACCGTGCGGCTTCCGGCCGGTCCTGTGGAGTGCCCGGAGACGGCCTTGTTCCAGGAACAACGTGAGATAGTGCCCGAACGTCCCGACTGGTTTGTCATTGATGTACCGCTGCCCCTTCTCGCCGGATTGGGCAGCGGTATCCTGCTGCTCGTCGTCCTTGCTCTCGCCGAATCGCTGGACCTGCTGGCGTTCGCCGCGGTTCTGGGCTATTTAGTGATCTACGGGTTTTCATTCGTTCTGCTGCGTCCACCCTCGGAACGGGAACCGGGGCCGGACCCGGTCAAAGCCCGTCGAGGGTCTGTCGATAACCGCGAGCAGTCGTAGTCGGTGTGCTTTCCTGCGTCCGGACATGCCTTTATCCCGGATGTGCCTTCGTCCGGACGCGGCCCTGACGGTACTGCGATAGACACATCACCGATGGCAGGGCTTGCCTTCAGGCTTGCCGGATTCGCCGGATGTTCCGGCGCGGACTGTTCGACGGGTCAGACCGTCTCGTTGGCCAGTCGTGCAAGCGCTCCACCGGCGCGCATGAGGTCCGCCAGATCCTGCTGGTCCAGCTGCCGCAGGCGCCGAAAATACCAGGCGTCGACGATGCGGCGTGAGTGGGCGACCGCGACGAGGCCTTCGGCGGAGATTCTTACGATAAACTGCCGGCCGTCGTACTCGTCGTGTTCCCGGACCACCAGACCCCGTTCGACAAGGGTTGCCAACGCTCGTGTCATCGACGGTTTGCGTACGCCTTCCAGCCGGGCGAGCTGCGTCGGGGTCAGTGGTCCCAGTTGCTGCAATGTGGACAGAGCCGATATGAGGCTGACCGGCAGTGCTTGCGGATCGCGTTGCCGTTCGGCTCGCTGTGAGCGTGCAAGTCTGGTTATCGACGTTCGCAGTGCGGTCACGAACGCCGGGTCGATGCGGCCGTCTTCGTCGTTCTCGTGCGGGCTTGAATCCCCGTCGGCGGCCGGGGGCCACCGGCGTCCTGAGGACGGCGGGCTGTTGGGTGATTGCACGGGCACGGTCATTGCCCCATGGTAACGACTTCGCTGCCCAACGGCGGGCCGAGAACGCTTCCCTCCGCTGGGCGCAGCAGTGATATTCCCACGTCCGGGAGTTTCTGATGTCAGCAATATCCCGGGCCGCAACAATCGGTCGGGCGATATTCGGTGACAGCGCTATCCGAAGGAAACTCCACGCTATCGGTTGCCATAACCGGCGACAGGCTATGCGGCGGCCGAGGCCGATCGTGGCGGGTGCGCCCGCACAGGCGGGTGCCCGGCAGTCCTGGACAGTGCCTCCCGAGCCACGACGGTTGACCACCACATCAGCGGATCGGCGGGACGTCCCTTGTTATCCAGTCGAGGTCATTCCCGGTTACGTGCCGTCGTGTCCGCGATCTTCTTGTTG
Organism: Protofrankia symbiont of Coriaria ruscifolia; assembly: GCF_900634745.1. Lineage (NCBI taxonomy): Bacteria > Bacillati > Actinomycetota > Actinomycetes > Frankiales > Frankiaceae > Protofrankia > Protofrankia symbiont of Coriaria ruscifolia. The sequence continues at coordinate 8,983 of NZ_CAAAFR010000140.1, read as the reverse complement.
GTCCGTCCGGAGTCGACGGCCTCCCGAAGCGCCTGATTGCGTACCCTGCGCGGCGACGGTACGGATGGCCCCGGTCCGGGGACGATTTCTCGGTCGCCGTCGGTCTATGGTGTACCGCTGTGGTCGTGGCTCACGGTGTACCGCCGTGGTCCGCGGTGGGTAGGGTGCGCCGCCGGTCGTGGCGGTCCCGGACCCGCTGGTAGATCTCCAGGGAAAGGTTGAGAACGAGGTGCCCCTCATGGGCCGAGCGGCGGAACGTGTCGGACTGGATGCCGAAGAGGCGTGCGGCTCGTTCCCGGCGCTGGTCGAGGGTCAGGCCGAGCGTGCCGGGCCACAGGCACAGCATGATCCCGATTGCTTCGCTGTGCGGCTGCTCCAGCGCGGCGACAGCGGCGGTGAGCATGCGGTGCGCGTGCAGCGCCCGGTCGTGGATCGCCTGCCGTGGCATGCCCGTCTCGGCAGGCCAGACCAGGTCGATGAACTCCGGTGTATATGTGATCAGCTCGGCGGGACGGCCTCCGCGGCGGAGCATCCGGATAAGCTGATCGTGAATCTGTTGTGCAGTTGTTGTTTCCATCAAGTGATTTGGTCGTTCCTTTCCGCGTGGCGGGCCTGGTACCTACCAGTTCTGTACCAGTTCGCCGCAAGACGGCTGCCGGGTGACCGTACAGGTCTCCTCGGCTACCAGTTTGATGCCATTCCCATGTCGGTTTTCCTCCCGCCGGTCGGCTTGGGATCTGCCAGACGCAGGCGCTGAATTTTGCCACGGCTGTGATGTTCACTGTTTGGTGATGGGCAGGCCTTGCCCCGGCGGTGTCACAGGTGACGCAGCCGAGCTGCTCGTCGGTCGTCACGGCGGTTGCCTCGAACATGCAGCGATCCCAGACAGCGATCCCAGACAGCGATCCGAAGGGTTATCGATGACAAATTGTAATTATGCTACCAGGTCTGGGTGTTCACGGACCAGGCAGACGTATCCGCTCTGTCGACAACGCAGATGCCACACTGTGATCGAGAGGGACTGAAGCGATGGCCATACCGTGGTCACAGCAGCTGTCACAGCAACCAGCGCGGCAGCCGTCGTCAGGGCTTGCGCCGGAATCGACGGCACCGCTGTACGCGGCGGTCCTCTTCGATGGGGACGACCGGTCCGCTGTCACCGAGGTGGTGATTCTGTTCGAAAGTGCCGCCGCTGCTGACGAGTACGCCGTGGAATGCGGCTGGGACGACTATGTCGTCGGCGCTGTCCGTTTCCATCTTCCGCCGCGGACCCGCAGGGTCCGGTGGGTGGCATGAGAAGGCGGGTGGACCGACTACGCAAGTGGTCCACCCGCGGGTGACGCGGAGGCTGTTACGCCGGGGTGCGGCAGGCGGAGATGAACTGGGTCAACGCCTCCACGCGGTCCGACGGGGCGTCGACGGCGTGCCTGATGACCCGGATCAGGTGCTCGTAGGCGTCGGTGTGGTCGTATCGTGCGGCGTCGGCGATCCGCAGCGCCCACCGCCAGTAGCCCTTGATGGTGTCTGCCAGCGGCATCCGGAAGTTCGCTATCACCTCCCGGATCGGCTCCACGACCGCGTCGCCGTACCGGATCAGGTACTGCTCCACCATGTCCGCCATGAACGAGAAGTGACGGGCCTCGTCCCGGCTGAGCCGGTTCAGGATCTCGGCGAGGACAGGCTCGTCGATCACGGCACGCAGTTGCTGGTAGTAGAGCTGCGTCGCTTTCTCCTGCACGAGTGTGTAGGTGAACAGCGAGACCGGATTGTCGAAGGGGAGAGTGAACCCCCGCCGCCCCTCCTCGGCGAGATCGAGGCGCAACCGTTCGGGTTCCGCGAGCCCCGAGGCCACCTGGTAGCGGAAGAGAGCGCGGGCGTGGCTGTCCTCCTCCTGCGCCCAGCGGACCGTGAAGTGGTAAAGCTCCCGGTTACGGACGAAATCTGCCGGGTCGACGCCGTCGTCGAGGGGGAAGAGTTGGTTGTAGAGGGCGAAGTAGCCGGGAAGGTGGTCCTCGATCAGAGTGATGAAGCGGACGGCGGACTGCTGCCCTTCGGTCAGCCTCCCGCAGTCCGCGCTGCCCCAGTCGAAGTCGCTCTCCACGTCGAAGCGGCGCGCCGAGGGCGAGGCGATCATGAATGACGTGACCGCGCGCTCGATGTCGGCAGCCGGCAGGAGCCGGTTTGCATCCTGCTCGGGCGGTGCTGCCACCAGGGTCCCGTCCACGACGGTCATCGATCCTCCTGCCACTTTTCAGACACGCCCCCGAGGGTCAGAGGTAGCGTGATCATGTTTCTTTTGCGCTCGGGGTTCCTGCCGGATCGGCGAAGCCGATCTGGCAGGTCCGGAAGGCCCGAATCTCGGGCCACCGAGCCGGTCATCGCGCCTTCCGGCAGGTCAGGGCGTAGTGCTTGGTGGTGTAGCCCCACCCGGCGTTGGCGATCTCCAGGTAGTGCTCGAGCTCGCGGGCGAGACCCGGTCGGATTCGTTCGATGTCGTCGGCGGCGGACCGGACGTTCGCCAGCCAGTCGTCGATCGTGCGACGGTAGTCCGCGGTCAGGTCGTCCAGGCCGATGAGGGAAAATCCGGCGTCTTCGACGCCACGGACCAGTTCGGACACTGGCCGCATGTCTCCCCAGCCGAAGATCTTTTCACCGACGAACCGGGTACCGGCGCGGCTGTGGAACGCTTCGTGCGCAGCCGCGTTGCGAAAGCAGCTTTCCGACACGTAGAGGGTGCCGTTACGACGCAGCAGTGCCCGAGCCCTGGCGAACACGGCGGTCAGATCGGGCATGTGCACGATCGACCCGAGCATCGTCACCGCGTCGAAACTGCCGGTGGGAAGGTCGACCTCCTCGAAGTGCCCCCGCCAGGTGCTGACCTGGTCGGCCACCCCGAGTTCGCTGGCCCTTCCGCCGATGTAGGCATGTTGTCGTGCCGCCGGGCTGATGCCGGTCATCCGGCAGCTGTATTCCCGCGCCATGAACAGCAGCAGGGAGCCCCAGCCGCAGCCCACGTCGAGCAGCCGTTCGCCGCCTTGCAGGCCCAGGCGCCCGGCGACGAAGTGCAGCTTGTTGATCTGAGCCTCCGCCAGGGTGTCCGTCTCGGACCGGTACAGCCCGGAGCTGTACTTGCGCAACGGATCGAGGAAGAGGCCGAAGATCTCCGGGTCGAGGTCGTAGTGCTGGTTGGTGTCGGCGATGGCGGTGTCCGCCTTGGGGTCGGTGATCGTCATCATGACGGGTCCGGCGCGAGGGACTTCGCGACCACGAGTGCGATGTCGTCAACGGACGAGATGCCGAAGACGTCCTCGTCCTCCAGTTCGACGTCGAAGTGCCGCTCGATCCTGGAGACTATCCGGAGCACCTTGACCGAGTCGGCTCCCTCGATCGAGCGAAGGTCGATGGACGGGGCCACGCTGTCGGCGGCAAGGCCGAGTTCTCCGGTCACGATTTCGGTGACAACAGCGACGATCTGCTCATGATTGGCGGACAATTTAACTCCCTACGAAGGGCCGCCGGCGGCGCGCCAAAACCATGGCCGTGCTGCCTTTGGTCGGGTCGGCTCCGAATGAAGGGTCTGTCTGGTGGATACTGGGTGTCATGTCAACGCTTCGGCCAGTGCGCGCCGGATACGCGCGTTGCTGGCGAGGTCCAGACCGGTCAGGGCGCCGAAGGCTCGGCGGATCTTCACCTGGAGCCGGTCGAGTTCGCCGGTGCCGCCGACCTTGGCCAGGAAGAACTCGAAGCCGGTGTCGATCGTCTCGTGTTCGCGCAGTTCGGGCAGCTCGCTTTTGAAGACGCTCACCGGGTGCTTGATCTGAGCGCCGGACGTGTACACGTAGAGCGTTTCGAGGACCGACGGCAGCTCCTGCGGGTACGTCGCCAGACGCCTGCGGGCGAAGTGGATGAACTCGCGGGCATGCGCTGCCTCGTCCCGGCTGGCGTCCCGCATGATTGTCCGCAGTATCGGTTCGGCCACCCAGTCCGAGACAGCCCGGTAGACGTGATTCACCGTCAGCTCTGAAATGATGTTTGTGGCGAGGGTGGCGGCTGGTGTCGTGCCGGGGGCGTACGGTTCCCGCATCGCCTCGACCGGAGCCGTGTCGACCTTGATGTCCAGAGCCTCCAACCAGGCCCGGAAAGCATAATGGTGCTGGAGTTCCTGGAAGCCCCAGATTGCCACGAACGCGGAGAAATCGTAATCGTCGACGAACTCGTTGAAAAAGCCGTGTTGGGCGGCGATCGAGTTCGACTCGCCCATCACCGCGCTTTTCGCCAGTGTGACGTAGTCGGGGTCGACCAGGTCGCGATCGATCTCGTCGAATGGCAGGTCGGCGAGTTGCCACTGATGGCGCTCGTACTGGCGGAAGACATCGTAGCTGTGCATCGGCTTCCTTTGCGGGCTTTGTGGCCTGGATTCCGTGGTGTGGACCCGCGGTGTCAGGTCGAGGGCTGCCATGTTCGTTCGCCGACGACCAGGCGCTGGAACTTGCCGCTGGACGTGCGGGGGAGCGAGCTCGGGGGCAACAGGCGTACCGCCAGGTCGGACAGGCCGAGTGTGCCGGTGACCTGGGCACGCAGGTCGGCGGCGAGCCGGTCACGCGCGGCCGGGTCGTCGAGGCTCGTCTCCGCGAGCAGGGTGATCAGCTCAGCGCCGTCGCCGTCGCCGTCGCCCCGGCCGACGACGGCGACGCATCGGCGTTTGAACACCCCGGGGATGTCGCGGGCGATGCCTTCGACGTCCTCGGGGTAGAAGTTCGCCCCACGAACGATGATCATTTCCTTTATCCGTCCGGTGACGAACACTTCGTCACCCAGACGGAACCCCAGGTCTCCGGTACGCAACCAGCCGTCCGGCGTGAAGGTGTCGTCATCGCTTCCCTCCGCCAGTAGATAACCGGGCGTCACCGAGTCCCCGCGAATCTCGATTTCGCCGACCTGCTGCTCGTCGGCGGACACCTTGCCGGCGTCGGGGCTGGCGACGCGTAGTTCGACCCCGCGCACCGGCCGGCCCACCCCGACGACGGCCCGCGCCTGCGGATGCCCGCGTGGCACCTGCTGGACCAGGCCGGCGTTGGCCAGCCGTTCGCGGTCGACCCAGACCGACACCGGTGGCCGGCCCAGTGGGGGGAAGGCGACCGCCAGCGTCGCCTCGGCCATGCCGTACACCGGGAACATCGCCTCGGGCGCGAAACCGGCCGGTGAGAAGTGTTCCAGAAACCGCTCGACCGACGCCAGCGCGATGGGCTCGGCGCCGTTGAAGGCGATCCGCCAGTGGCGCATGTCCAGACTCGCAGCCTCCTGCGGGGACACAGCGGCGACCAGCTGGTCGTAACCGAAGTTGGGAGCAGGGGAGATCGTCGCCCCGGACGCCAGGAACTGGCGAAGCCATCGCGCCGGGTCCTTGACGAACGACGTGGGTGACCACACCGTCATGGGAACGTTACGCGTGATCGCTGACAGGGTCGCGAACAACCCCATGTCGTGGAAGAGCGGCAGCCAGCTGCCTCCGCCATCGCCGTCCCGGCCGAGCTCTATCCCCTCACTGATCGCCTCGATGCCCGCGAGCGCGTTGGCGTGGGTGAGCTGGACTCCCTTGGGCGCGGCGGTGCTGCCCGAGGTGAACTGCACGATGGCCAGGTCCGTCGGTTCGACCGCGGGAAGCTTCCCAGGCGGGGTCACGCCTGCCAGCAGGTCGTTGGCACAGACGAACGCGACATCACTCATGGCGTCGTCGAAACGACTGGCCAGCCCGCGGAACCGGGAGGAGACCACCACCTGGTGTATGCCAGCGACCGACGCGATCCGTGCCAGCCGGTGTGCGTGACCCGCGAGGTCCCAGGCCGCGGTGGGCAGCGGCAGCGGGCAGGCGGCTGCGCCGGTCCTGGTGATGGCGAACAGTGCCTGGAGGAATTCGGGCGCGTTCTGGCTGAAGATTCCGACCCGGCTGCCCGGCCCGACACCTGTTCCTGCCAACGAGCGCGCCATCGCCTGTGAGGAGTCGGCGAGTTCACCGAGGGAAATCGAAGTCGATTCGGACGGGAAGTCGACCGCGGTGTCAGGGCCGTTCGCGGCGATCCGGTCAAGTGCGTCGTGCAACGTACCGGTGACCATACGGCCTCCCCTGTCCACGAAGAGTCAGACGTTGCCTTCTTCGGCGACCGCCGGTCGGGATGTTCTAACCGCCCTGCCGTCCTGCGGATCCCGTGTCGAACACCGTCATCGACAAAATTGTTCGGCTGTGCGCCGAAGGCCGTCAATGGTTATTTTCCGATTGTATTGATCCATTCAGGACGGCAATCGGACGATGCCGGATCCGGTGGGTCATCGACGGACATTCCCATATCCTTTGTTGCGGATTCGCGGTCCGTTCACCGCAGGGCCGTGGGGGACTGGATGAAATCCGGGGGAAAGCAGCGGGCGTCCTGCTGTGGTGCGCAGTCAGGCACTGCCGGAGCATCGCCGGCGCGCTGTCGGGTGCCGCGGAACCACGGGGAGGTGCCTGCCGCGGCAGGGTCCGGGCCGGACCGCCGGCGATCGTCGCCGGCTCCCCTGGGTGGGCGCCGGTGGCGCCGGCGGACCTGCTGGACGTCCCGGTACGCATCCGGCTGGGGCGAAACAATCCGGCCGGGTGAACAGCGGTGATAGGCGTTCGTAATCGAACGTCTGGAAGTTGCTCGTTGCCAGGGTTGCGAACTGACAGCAACATCGCTGGAACCGGGGGAACCGTGCGCTCCCGGTTTCCAACTCCAAGCTCTCCGGCGGCGTAACGAAGATCTAAGAGTGCGCAGTCCTCGAACCCCGGCATACAACACAAAATATTCTGGTATTTTAGAAGATCGGACATTCTGCAAATGCATCTTACCGTCCTCGGCTGCCGTTCCGGAATGCCTTCCGGCGGCCAGGGCAGTTCAGGCTATCTTGTGAACACCGGCAGCACCAGGATCATGCTGGACTGCGGTCCCGGTGTGGCGCTCGCGCTCAGCGCGATAGGGCATCCGAAAATGCTGGACGCAGTGGTGATCAGTCACTTCCACCTGGACCACTGCTACGATCTCCTGCCTATCGGAAAGGCTCTCCTGAGCAGGCACGCACGATATGCTGCGTCTTTCCCCAGTCTGCCGCAGGCTCCGGAGACCGCTGACACCGCCCAGCCCACGCCGATTCCGCTCTACGTGCCGGCCGGTGGACGCTCGACCCTGCAAAAGCTCGCAGAGCTCTTTCCGGTGGCGACCATCCCGTTGCTGGACAGGGCGTTCGACCTCGCCTTCGACGTGCGGGAGTACGTCCCGGGTGAGCAGTTTACGGTGGGTGACTGCATGATCGGCATGCACGGTCTGCGCCACGCCATTCCCAACTGTGGTGTCCGGTTGGAGGGTCCGACGGGAAGCCTCGCCTACACCGGCGACACCGGTTGGACCGACGCGCTGATCCCTCTGGCCCGCGACGTGGACCTGTTGTTGGCCGAGGCCACCCTGGAGGTCGCCGACAACGGACCGCACGGTCATCTGTGCGCCACCGATGCGGGTGAGGCCGCGGCCGCGGCCGGCGCCGGGCAGCTCGTCCTGACCCACTTCATCTCCGCCGACCCGCAATGGCTGGCGGCCCGGAGGGCTGACGCCAGCCGCGTCTTCGCCGGCCCGGTGCACGTTGCCGCACCGGCAGCCCAGTTCGACGCACGAATCCCTGGAAGGGTTCCCGGGTGGTCCCCAGGATCATCTGTAGCCGACATCACCTCGCCGGACAGCTCCGGATAGCTCGCGTCGCCGGATGCCGCGCCTTCGGTCGCCTTCGGTCGCCTCCGGCGCCGCCCGCACCGGTTTCGGTACAGGGATCTCGGCATGATCGTCCTATTCGATGCGGCCGGCGGGCGACGGCTGCCCGATGCTCCTGGAGACAGCCTTGGCTGACGGCGTCAGATCCGCCGACCGGATCCCACCGGCGGCCGAGGTCCCAGGTGCGGCCGATGTTCCGCCGGGAGCCGAGGTCCCGGTGGCGGTCGAGGCCTCGGTGGTGTGGTGCGACTTCGGTGGTGTGCTGACCTCCTCCATCCCGGAGGCGTTCGACCGGTTCGTGTCAGCGGTGGGGGTGCCGGCCACGGTCCTGCGGTCGGCCATCAGCGCTGTCGCCGGCGAGTGCGGCATGCAGATGCTCGAACCGATGGAATGCGGGTTGATGACGCAGCGTGAATGGGGTCTGCGGGTCACCGCGGCACTCGCCCCGGACTGGACGTCACGGGTCGACCTGACCCGCTTCGGCGACCACTGGTACAAGGGACGGCAGATGAACAACGCCCTGCTCGACTGCCTGGCCGAGTGCCGGCGCAGGGGATTGCGTGTGGGGCTGCTCACGAACAGCGTGGCCGAGTGGGAACCGCACCGCGCGGCGTTGATGCCCGATGCAAGCGTGTTCGAGGTGACCATCAACTCCCACGAGATCGGGTTCTGCAAGCCCGATCCGAAGATCTACCAGATGGCCGAGGACGCCTTCGGCGTGGCGCCCCGGCAGTGCCTGCTCATCGACGACACTCCGGTCAACTGTGCCGCCGCGCAGGCTCGCGGCTGGCGGACGATCCTGCACAGCTCGCTGGAGCAGACCCTGGACCGCCTGGCGCAGCTGTGACGGTGGGGCGCTCTAACTGTGCCGCAGCACCCGCACGATCATGGACGGTCGCAGCAGGGCTTCCGGCGGCTCCACCAGGTTCGCCAGCCGCATGAACGTCCGTGCAACCGTCGGGTCCGCGTGGGCGGCGATTTGAGCTCGATGTAGATAGGCGTTGACCAGCCGGATGCGCAGGGTCCGTCGACCCTGCACACCGGGATGGTTGAGGTCGGCGTTGGTGGACATCTGCCAGGCAGTGTCGATCAGACGGACGGCTCGCCGGTAGAAGCGCTGTGGCAGCGCCGGCTCATCCGACCGCAGGCAGTCCCGTAGTAGTACTTTGTTAGGTTGAGTCGATCTTGTGGATGTCATCGATGGTGAT
>NZ_CAAAFR010000139.1:0-30221 GCF_900634745.1 Protofrankia symbiont of Coriaria ruscifolia | reverse complement strand
CATCCAGTCCCCGACACGGCCTAATTCAGCGGTCTCCTAGTAGGGCCTGGACCTGCTGGGCGGCCACGGTCATACCCTGGGCGTAGAGCGGATTGAAGCTGCACACGGCGTCGCCGATCGCGAGGAAGCCTTCGGGCGGTCTTCCGAGGTCTTCGTAGCGCCGGCGCAGGGAGCCGCGGAAGCGGTGCGGGACAGGATCGTCCAGCGGCTCGGCCTGGGTGACGAGCTCATGGATGTCGGGTACCGGCAGCGTGGCGGCGAAGGCCCGGAATCCATCGTGATCTGTTGGTGGATGATCTCCAAGCATGCCTCCGAGCGTGATGTGCCACCGATCGCCTTCCAGGGCGATGGCGCCCCCACCCCGTCGTCCGGGCATGGTCGAGACGACAACCCCTATGTCGCCGCCAAGGTGTTCCGGCCGGCGGTGGAAGGTACATGAGGAATAGCCGAGGTCTATGTCGATGCGTTCCTGCGAGGGCTGGGGCTGGCCGATCTCGGTGAGCCACTGCGGTGCGCGGGAGCCGCGACCGGTCGCGTCGACCACGAGATCGGCGCTGATCACCTCGGTCCTGTCGGTGCGTGTGTCCGCCGGGTTCGCCCCGTCCGCCAGGACGCTGCCGTCGAATGCATCGTTGCTGGAGCCGTCCCCGCTGGGAACGACTCGTACGCCGGCGATCCGGTTCGCCTCCCCGGGGGCTGTGACCAGCCCGACCGCTGTCAGCCGCTGTCGTATGCATACTCCTGGCAGAGCGGTCGTCCTGGCTCGTATGGTGCTCTCCAGCAGTGGCCGGCTGGCCAGCAGCGAGGTCAGTCCGGTGGGGGTGGGGTGGACCTGCAGCCCGCTCAGATACCAGCGTGACTTCACCAGTACCTCGGTCATGGGCGCACCACGCTCGCCAAGCTCGGCGGTCATGCCGGGAAAGAGCTCCTCCATGATCTGACGCCCGCACTCCATCAGGCCGTGCAGGTGCCGGCCCTGGGGCGCGCCGCGGCGCTGTTCGACCTCGGGCAGCACATCGCGCTCGACAATGGTGACCCTTTGGTAGCTGTCAGCAAGTACCCGGGCAGCCAGTGTTCCGGCGATGCTTGCGCCGAGTACGACAGCGTGGCCGCGTGTGGCCGCCCGGGGTCCGCCTGGACTCGTGACCGTATTCTTGTCCGTCATCGCGTCTCCTGTGGCTGCCGGCGCCGCGACCGGTGCGCATGAATCAATACCTGATTATCAAGTTGTTGTCATGGTTTCTTGTCGATCGCCGTCGCCAGCGGACATATTCGAGCAGCGGGACGGAAAGCCGTCAACCGAAATTTCTTGAATCCTATCGAACCATGCGCCGCGACAATCGACGGTTGTCGGACGCCTGCCGCCTGCACGTTGTCAGGCGTCGGCCCGGATGGTTCATAATTCATTCGGTCCGGTGGGTCTGCTCCGGCGGGACGACCCAGGCCGGATGCTGGTGTTCTACCCGGCTTGGGTCATGTCCGCGGGTTGCAGCAGCAGGCATGTGCTCGTCCCGTGGGCTATCAGCTTTCCGCCGGGATCGGTGACGCGTGCTTCCGCGAGTGCGGTCCGCCTTCCGACGTGGATGGCCAGACCCTCGCAGGTGAGCCGGTCCGCGTCGAGTTTCACCGACCGAACGAAGTTGACCTTCAGCTCGAGCGTGGTGTAAAGAACCCCGTCGGGGAGCCTGGTGAAGACCGCGCTCCCCATGGCGGTGTCCATGAGAGTCGCAAGGACCCCGCCATGCACGGTGTACATCGCGTTGGCCGTGGCCGGTGAGGGCGCAAGCGTGTAGACCGTCCGACCCTCGTCGACCGACTCGACAGCGATGCCCAGCGAGTGGCCGACCCCGATCCCGGCCTGCAAACCGTACTCCAGCAGCTGCCGCAGTTCCCGAATGCGGCTCGACGCGGAGGACTCCTCTTGCGTGCCGTTCACGTGCACGGGCCTGCCCTCCTTTGTTTCCTTCACCAGCGTTCACCGGAAGATACGCCGACATCTGTTGAAACAGGACCACGAAACGGTGGACTACGGATGAACGGTCTGTTGCCGTGCAATGGATGAATAAGATGAACGGTCTGTCGCCGGGCACTGTCCCGGCAGATACCGGGTGTGCCTTCGTGTCGTTCCTTCCCGATTCGGTGAAAGGCACGGACCGGATGGTGGAAATCATTGACCGTAGGTCGGTCGAGGTCACGCGACGCTGGGCTGCTGCGGCTCCGCCGCGGGCACGGCCCGGCTGGCGTGATCGCCTCGCTCGCGTAGCACGATCGCCGTCACGACGACCCCGACCAGCGCTCCGGCCGCGGCGACGATGAAGGTGACGTGCATCGAGGTGACGACCTCGCCCCGCTGCGGCGAGAGGACACCCGCCAGGGCCACTCCGAAGACGGCCCCGAACTGCCGGAACGTGTTCATCGTTCCGGACGCCGTACCGGCGAGATCGGCTGGTACCGCACCCATCATCGCCTGGATCGCGACCACGCCGCTGGACAGGGGTATGCCGACACCGAGCAGCACCAGGGCCCATCCGTAGCTGAAATAGCCGCCTGCGTCTTCGACCAGGATGAGCCCGCCGAGTCCGGTCGCCACGAGGAGCAGGCCCAGGACCATGGTCGTGCGGGTCCCGAGCCGGGCTACCACGGCGGCTGCGCCCACCGAGGCCACACCGAGGAATCCGGTGAGCGCCAGGAAGCGCACCCCGGTTTCCGCCGGTGACAGGTGCCGGGTCTCCTGGAGGTACACGGTCAGCAGGAACAGCACTGCGTACAGGCCGAACAGGCCGAGGAAGTTCACGATGCAGGCCACGGCGACCGCGGGAATGCGCAACAGGCGCGGCGGGAGCATCGGCTGCGGACAACGGATCTCCCACAGCACGAAGAGCGTCAGGAGCACGACGCTGCCGGACAGGAGCCCGATGATGATCGACGAAGACCAGCCGAACCGACCGCTTTCGATCATCGCGAACGTCAGTGAGCCGCTACCGAGTATGAACAGCAGCTGCCCTGTGAGGTCCAGCCGCCTGGCCGGTGCTCGGTTCGTCGGGGTGCCGGCTGGCAGCGTTCCAGGAGCGCCGTCGGATTGTCCCTCGACGCTGTGACTGTTGTGGGATGGCTGGCCGACAGTGGCCGGGGGCAGCGTCCAGGACAGGCCGGCGAGTGCCACCGCGCCGATCGGCAGGTTGATCCAGAACAGGATCTGCCACCCGGCTGCCTGGACTCCCAGCCCGCCGATGATCGGCCCGAGCGCTACCGCCGTGCCGGCGACGCCACCCCACACGCCGATGGCGCGGGTCCGCCGTCTCGGGTCGGCGAACAGTCCCGAGGTGACCGCGAGTGACAGTGGTACTACCGCCGCCGCGAACACGCCCTGGCCCGCGCGCGCGGCGATCAGCGCTCCCGGGGCGGGGGCAAGCGCGCAGGCGACCGAACAGGCCGTGAAACCACCGGTGCCGGTCAGCAGGACCACCTTGCGACCGAAACGATCGCCGAGCGATCCCGCGGTCAGCAGCAGGCCGGCAAAGCCCAGAGTGTAGGCGTCCAGGATCCACTGGGCCGCGGTGACGTCGGCGTGGAGATCGGCACGGATCGCCGGCACGGCGACCGGTGTGATGCTGGTGTCCAGGTAGACCGCGAAGGTCGCCACACAGACGAGCACGAGCCGGACCAAAGGACGGTCGCGGTGCGACACCGAAGCGGACATTCCGTCTGACCTCATGAAAAAATCCCTCTGCCGGTGACCGTCTCGTGGTGTATGGCTTGTAGGATCTGTGCCCGTGCCCTGGACGCCGTCGTATGGTTCAGTATTTCGCGTGGATGATTGCGCGTGGCGCGGATCCGTTCCGTCAGTCTAATATCGGTGTGCGCGCGGGTGCGTCGAGATTGCCGAGTGGTAAACGTCACGACAACGTATTGATAAGTGTCCGTGAAGCGGTCAGCCGATGGAATCTACCGCCGTTAGTACTACCGATCGTTTCGGTCAATCGGGCGATTGGGTCTACCGAATCGGCATTGACATCATCCCGGTGGGTTCGCACACTACTGAAGTGCCTGCTGGCGCCCGGCCCACAGTTCCCGATCCGTCATCCCACCGGCCAACCGACGGGAGTGTTGCGAACGGGTGAAGTTTTCGTGGTGGCTGTTCGTCGTGCCGGATCGTCCTTGCGTCGAATCGTCCTGACGGCTTCGCACGCGACCCGCCCGGTCGTCGACGTGCTGTTCGCCAGGGATTTGCTTCGTGTTCGTTTCACCCGGCTCTCGACGACGCCATCGAGTTCTCGTTTCCCGACATTGGAAATCGTCGCCGCGAGTAGGTGGTTGATATGCTGCAGTACAAGTCTGGGGACGGTGTTGTTCTTCCCGCCGATCGGGGCCTGTCCTTCATCCTGGACGAGGGCGTCCGCCTGGCTGCGGACCGTCCCGTGTTGAGCTGGAAGAACGCCGCCGGCTGGCAGGACGTCAGCTACCGGCGGTTCGCCGACCACGTCCGGGCCGTCGCCAAGATACTGCTGTCACACGGAGCCGCGCATGGCGACCGGGTGGCCGTGCTGGGACGGACCAGCTACGAGTGGGCTGTGGTGGATTTCGCGGTGCTCAGCATCGGCGCGGTCACGGTTCCGATCTATCCGACTGCTTCCGAGCAGCAGATACGCCACCTGCTGGTCGACTCCGCGGCCAGTTGGTGCTTCGCCGAGACCGACGATCAGCGTATCCAGCTCGACCGGATCGGCGGATCGGCCCTGCGCGCCGGTGCCTGGCTGCTGGAGACGGTCGGGGCCTGGCGTGAGGCGGATCAGGACGGGCCCGAAGACGCCGAGTTCGACGACCGCCGCGCCAAGGTACGTGCCGACGACCTCGCCACGATCGTCTACACCAGTGGCACCACCGGCACGCCCAAGGGGTGCATGCTCACCCACCGTAACTTGTATGCCTCCTCCGCCAACACCGTCGAGCACACCGGGCAGCTGTTCCGCAGCGCCGCCGGGGAGCAGGCGACGACGTTGCTGGGCCTGCCGCTGTCACACGTCTTCGGCCGGACGATCCTCATCGCCTGCCTGTACGGGGGCACCCGGACCGGGCTCGTGGCGGGCGTGCCGGAGCTGATCGCGGAGCTTCCGGTGTTCCGGCCCACGTTCCTCGCGCTCGTGCCGTACGCGTTGGAGAAGATCCGCAAGCGCGTGCGCGAGCCCGCGGCCGGTGGGGTCGGCGTGGTCGACGCCGAGGCGGAGCGGATCGCGATCGAGTTCGGCCTCGCCAGCGCGCGCGGGCTGCGGATCGACACCGACCTGCACGACGCGCACGCCGCGTTCGACGAGAAGGTCTACAGCCGGGTACGGGCCTCCTTCGGCGGTCGCTTCCAGCATGCGATCTGCGGCGGTGCGTCGCTCGACGACTCGACCGCGGCGTTTTATGGTGGCGTGGGGGTGCAGATCCTCAACTGCTACGGGCTGACCGAGGCCGCGACGGCGGTGACGGTGAACGTCCCGGCCACCAACCGGATGGGCAGCACCGGGCGCCCGATCCCGGGTACCACGGTAGCGATCGCGGATGATGACGAGCTGCTCATCCGCGGCCTCAACGTCTCGCCGGGGTACTGGCAGGGAAGCCCGCAACCCACCGACCGGGACGCGACACAGGCCGGTGAGGGCCCGTGGCTGCACACCGGCGACCTCGGGCGGCTGGACGACGAAGGCTTCCTCTACATCACGGGTCGCCGCAAGGAGATCCTGGTCACCAGCGGCGGCAAGAACGTTGCGCCCACCCCGCTGGAGGACCGCGTCCGGCTGCATCCGCTGGTGAGCAACTGCATGGTGGTGGGCGACGCGCGACCGTTCGTCAGCGCGTTGGTGACGATCGACCCCGTCGCGCTCTCCGGATGGAAGGCGAGCCGGGGAGCCGAGGGCGAAGACGACTCCTGGCGCCACAACCCTGATCTGCTCGCGGAGATCCAGACCGCGATAGACGACGCGAACAGCCTGGTCTCCCGCGCCGAGTCGATCCGGGCGTTCCGGGTTCTCGCGACCGACTTCACCGTGGATGGGGGACAGCTGACCCCCTCGATGAAGTTGCGCCGGAACGTGATCGAGGCCGACTTCGCCGCGGACATCGCCGCGGTGTACGGCTGAGCGCTCCTTTCTTTTCCTTCCCCTACCGTCTGGTGAACTGGTCGAAAATTTTCCGCGTGTCGTCCCATCCGTTCTTCCCCACCGTTCCCGGATCGTGGATCAATTGTGTCGTCCAATCGGTCGATATATCTCGGTCATAGTTGTTGACTCTCATTCCGGTAGTTGTGGAAAATTGATCCGTGCCCGTACTCGTACCAGGTGCGGTACCACCGCGGGCTTCGCCGGGTTCATGACAGGAGCACATTCATCATGTACGACGTCATCGTTGTCGGTGCGCGCTGCGCCGGCTCATCTCTGGCGCTGCTGCTTGCCAGGCGAGGTCACCGGGTCCTTGTCGTCGATCGATCAACCTTCCCGAGTGACACCGTTTCGACGCACTATATTCACCAGACCGGTCTCGCCCGGCTGCGGGACTGGGGTCTGCTCGATCGCCTCGTGGCATCGGGCGTTCCGGCGATAAAGAATCTGATCATGTCCTACACCGGCATCCACATCGAGGGTTTCGCCGACCCGATTGAGGGCATCACCGAGGTCTACTCCCCGCGTCGTATTGTACTGGACGGTATTCTTGTCGACGCGGCGCGCACGGCCGGAGCAGAGGTCCTCGAGGGATTCACCGTCCAGGATGTGATCTTCGAGGACGGTCGTGCGGTCGGCATCCGGGGTCAGGTCGGCGACGAACCGGAGAAGGAATTCCGTGGGTCGTTCGTCGTCGGCGCGGACGGCCGGAACTCGACGGTCGCGGACAAGGTCGGGGCTGATTTCTACCGGGTGGTTCCCGCGAGCTGCTTCGTCTACTACTCGTATTTCAGCGGCCTGGACTGGGGTTTCCAGCACCGGACCGGCTTCAACGAGCAGCAGATAGGTACGTGGCCGACCAACGACGGTCTGAACCTGCTGTCCCTCCTGCGCCGGCGGGAGCACTTCGGCAAGTTCCGCACCGACGTGGAGAACAACTTCCATGCGGTGTACGACGAGGTCGTCCCCGAACTCGGTGAAGAACTCCGGGCGAAGGGGAAGCGGGAGGAGAACTTCCGGGTGATGCGTTACCCGGATAACTACTACCGCCGCTCCAACGGGCCGGGGTGGGCGTTGGTGGGAGACGCCGGATACCACAAGGATCCGTTCACCGGATGGGGAATCACCGACGCCCTCGTGTACGCCGAGCTCCTGGCGAACCACCTGCACGAAGGACTGGCCGGTGAGCGCCCGATCGACGACGCGGTGGCGGAGTACGCCAAGATCCGTGACGAGCGGAGCAAGAGCACCTTCGAGTTCACGTGTATGATCTCCGAACTCCTTCCCCTGCCCCCCTTCTTCGACTCGGTACTGCGCGCCGCCAGCCAGAGCCCGGAATACACGAAGAAGTTCTACGGGATGATAGGCGGGGGCGTCCACAGTGAGGAGTTCTTCGCTCCGGAGAACCTGGAGAAGCTCTACGAAGAGGTCGGGACACCGCAGGACAAGCGGCTGCTCAAGGCCGCCTGACCGCTCATCGGTGACCCGGGGAGTCAGGGAATCAGGACTCCGGCAGCGCGGAAGGAAAACAAGCGCGCTGCCTGCGGTCCTCCGGAGCAGCGGCGCCGACACAGATCAGGAGCATGCCCAGCCGTGAACGCCGTACCCACCGCGGACACCAGCCCGCAGCAGATCGCCGAACGCACGAGGGCATTCATCCAGGAGCACGTCTTCCCGGTCGAGCGGGAGATCGTGATCGACGGGCGTCCGATGGACGACGCGCTCCGGGTGGAACTGCAGAAGGCGGCACGGGAGGCAGGGGTCTTCGGCCCGCTGTCGCCGGTGGCCTACGGCGGTCTCGGCCTCGACACCCGTGCCCTGGCGTACGTGTTGGAGGCCGCCGGCGCGAGCCTGATCGGTCCGATCGCGGTGAACGCCTCCGCCCCGGACGACGGCAACATCCACCTGCTCGTCCACCTCGCCAACGCCGAGCAGGCACAGCGGTACCTGGCGCCGTTGGCGCGCGGTGAGGTCCGCTCGTCCCTTGCGGTAGCCGAACCGTCCCCCGGGGCGGGGTCGGATCTTGCGATGCTCCGCACGACCGCCGAGAAGGTCGCCGGCGGTTGGAAGATCAATGGTGTGAAACACTTCACCACCGGAGCCGACGGGGCGGCGTTCAGCATCTGCATGGCCGCGACCACCGGTGGCGCGACCATCTTCCTGGTGGACCAGGACAACCCGGGGCTCACCGTCGGCCGCCGCATGCCGACGCTGGACCACAGTGCCCCGGGCGGCCACTGCGAAGTGGCCTTCAACGACTGCTTCGTTCCCGACGACGCCGTGCTCGGAGAGGTCGGAAAAGGCTTTGAGCATGTCCAGCTGCGGCTGGCTCCCTCACGCATGATGTTCTCCATGAGCTGGCTGGGGGTGGCCGTCCGGGCGCACGCGATGTCGGCCGCGCGGATCGTCAACCGCAAGGCGTTCGGGATACCGGTCGCCGACCACGGAATGGCCCAGGCCCACGTCGCCGACAACGAGATCGACATCGCGGCCGCCCGGGCGCTCATCCACTCGACCGCCGCCGTGATCGACGAGCATGGCGCGCTCAGCGGCGCCGCGCGCCACGCGTCCTCGATCACCAAGACCTTCGTGTCGGAGGCTGTCTGGCGGGTGCTCGACCGCGCGGTCCAGCTCTACGGCGGACTCGGTGTATGTGAGGACGAACTGGTCGCTCGCTTTCTCGTCGAGGCGCGGGGTTTCCGGATCTACGAGGGTCCGTCCGAGGTACTCCGCTGGTCCATCGCCCGCCGGGTGCTGCGCGCCTACCGGTGAAGCCGGAGCCGGCTCCTGTCGCCGACGGCGCGGACACCATTGTCCCGCACAGTGACTTCACCTCCTTTTCCGCTTCCTCCGGTAATTGGTTCGACACCTGTTCACGGGCTGGTAGGAAAACAGTGTTGGGATGGCAGACGTGACGAATGACACGCAGGTTTCGCCCGCCCAGACCGGGTATGCGATATTCAGCGAAGCCACCAACGGGGTTGTCGACTACGAGCGGATTCGTGAGATCACGAACTCAATCGTGCCCTTCGGCCGGTTCGTTGGGGTCAGCATCACCGAGGTGAGTCCCGACCGCGCGGTCGTCGAGATCCCCGTGAGCAAGAACCTTACCAACCACCTGGGTACGGTTCATGCCGGTGCACTTTTCCTGGCCGCGGACATCGCCGGCGCCGCCGCGTTGGCCGGCGCTCTGGCGCCCCGCCTCGCCCGGGTCGAGTGGACGGTGGTTCGGGATGCGCGGTCGGCCTTCCGCAAGCCGGCCATCGGCCGGGTCCGCGCGATCGCCACCGTGGACGACAGAGAAGTGCGGCGGGTCCTGGCCAGCGACGCCGCGGAGCAGTTCGACCTGGATGGCAAGGCGCTGCTCTACGACGACGCCGACGTGCTCGTGGCCAAGTTCCACTTCGACTACGTCTGCAACATCGCGGCGGGCTGAACGGTTTCACCGACACCGTGTACGGGCTGGTACCAAACCGGCCAAAGGGTGCGCGACAATGTTTTTGCGTATCCGGAGGCCGCAGGGAACATCGTTGCTCAAAAGGTGCGCGATGATTTTTTCGCGTGTCCGGATGCTGCGGGGAACGTGGTCGGCCGAAGGGCGTGTGATCATGGGTTTTTCGCATCGCCGCGGGCCCGGGGGCTGATTTTCTTAGATCGTTTACGATGCGGCACAGCACGGAAGGTACCGGAAGTCCACACGCGGTGACGGGAGTTCTCATGTCGATGAGCTCGACGGGCCGTCACACGTCCGACGGTGCGACCAGACGTTCCGCGGAGTTTGCCGCCCTCGAAGCGATCCGGGTGACCCTCGACGACAACGTCACCTTCGTGGTCCGGGTGCTTGCCCAGGAGGACCCGATCGCCCCGGTGGTGCTGATTCTGCCGGCGATGGCAGTCAAGGTGAAGTTCTACCTGCCGCTGGCGCAAACGCTGCACGCAGCCGGGCTGTCCGTTGCGACCTGCGATCTGCGGGCCCAGGGGGAGAGCTTACCCAGCCTCCACCCGCGATCGAAATTCGGTTATCGAGAGCTTCTCGAAGTTGATTTTCCCGCTGTCGTCAAAGCTGTCCGCGCACGATTTTCCCACGCTCCGTTGTACCTGCTCGGACACAGCCTCGGTGGTCAGCTCTGCATGCTCTACGCGGCGTCGGCACGCGACGATGTCACCGGAGTCTGCATCATCGGCGCGGGATCGGTGTATTGGAAGGCGTTCGGTCCGAAGCGCTGGGAGGCCTTCTGGAAGGTTCAGACGATAGGTCTGGTCGCCAGAGTCCGCGGCTACTGGCCCGGCGGCATGCTGATCGGCGGTGCGATGGCGGGCGGGGTCATGACCGACTGGGCACGGCACTCCCGCACCGGCCGCTACCAGCCTTACGGCACGAAGCGGAATTACGACCAGATGCTGCGCGAAATGGACGTTCCGGTGCTGGCGATCTCCCTTGAGCACGACGTGCTCGTGCCGCGTTCCAATGTCGACTTCCTCTGCACCCGGATTCCCGCCGCAAAGGTCACCCGGTGGCATGTTGACGGCTCGTCCAGTGTGACCCACCGTAACCACTTTGAATGGATCAAGGATAGCGGAGTCATCGGATCCGCGGCGGCCAGCTGGATTATCCACGGGTACCTCCCGCCGGTGTCACCGTAGGAGCGCCCGGGGGCGGGGTGTCCGATCAGCCGGCGGTAGGCGCATGTTCTGGCACAGGCGCGCGTGCCGGCGGGACACCTCCCGACCGGACCGAAAAATTCGGACGGTATTCTACGGGCTCGCCGACGAGCGCGGCCGAGTTTGCAGGCCGGTGAACTCCGCCGGAATGTGTCGAGAAATGTTGGAACAAAGAATTGATTTTCTCGCACTCGTACTGCCTATTGTTCACTCCAATCGAACAATAGGTATCTCGGATTGGCGTTGACCATTCTTCCGTATGCTCCGCACAATTTAGGGGAAGCTCGCTGGCGAATACCCGTGCCGACACCTGCCGGATGAAGTGACAGGGGTATTAACAATGTGTGACGATTTCGCGGCCGGGCGGGTCCGCGCCCATTCCGGAAATCTTTCCACGAGCAACTTGGGATGGGTCGGGTAGTATGATGGCGAAAGCACGGATGACGGTCATCGGCGACAGTTTCGTCGAGGGTCGGGGCGACCCTGCCCCGGACGGGACGTACCGCGGCTGGGTACCCCGGTTCGCCGAGATGTTCGGGATCCCGCGTAACGGCTATCTCAACCTGGGCACCTTCGACGCGACCACCCAGGACGTGATCGACAGGCAGCTTCGTGTCGCGCTGGTGAACAAGGCTCCGCTGATCGGATTCGTGGCCGGGGTCAACGATCTGATCCGGGACTACGATGCGACCCGCTTCCGGCAGAATCTCGAGACGATTTTCACGACATTGAACGGCCCGGACACGGTGATGTTCACCGCGACCTATGCGGACATCCCCCGGAACCTTCCGTTGCCGGCATCCTTCCAGCAGCTCCTGCTGGCCCGTTTCGCCGAGGCGAACGAGTGCCTACGGGAGATCTCCGCACGTACCGGCGCGCTCTGCCTGGACGTCGTCAACAGTCAGGAATGGGCGGACCCGGCCATGTGGTCGGCCGACGGTCTGCATCCCAGCCCCGCCGGTCACCGGCGCTTCGCCGAGGCCATGGCGGATCTCGTCGGCCTGGCCACCGGCATGGTGGCGGTGACCACGACATCTTCTTTCGCCGACGTCGGCGCTGGACCGCTGTCGTACTAGCCGAAGACCGCACGATCATGGTTTTTTGCGTGCCGGGAGGTCCGGAAGGTCCGGGAGGATCCGAACGGCATGACCGGCCGAAGAATTCGTGATCATGGTTCTTTCACATGCTCGTGGGCGCCACGGGGATGCCGGCGGAGTACATCGGATCCAAAGAAGCCGCCGGCGGACGGCCCGAGAGCACGGAAAAGGTCAGGATCACCCGCTGCGACAAAGCTTAGAAAGCTTAGGAGAGGAAGACGGTGAGCGGCGACAAGCTGGCGGAACGGCGCCTGGCCAACAACCCGATCGCGATAGTCGGCATGTCCGGTCTTTTTCCGAACGCCCACAACTACCGGGAGTACTGGCAGAACATCGTCGACGCGACGGACTGCACACAGGACGTCCCGGCGAGCCGGTGGAACCTCGAGGACTACTTCGATCCGGACCCGACCGTCCCGGACATGACCTACTCGCGCCGCGGCGGCTTCGTCCCCGACGTCGACTTCGATCCGCTGGAGTTCGGCCTTCCGCCGAACCAACTTGAGGTCACCAGCGTCATGCAGACGCTGAGCCTGATCGTGGCTCGCGATCTGCTGCGGGACGCGGGCGCGACGGACTCCGACTGGTACGACGCCTCGAGGACGGGGGTGGTCCTGGGGGTTACCGGGCCGGTCCCGTTGATGCACCCCCTGGCGGCCCGCCTGTCGACCCCCGTCCTGAAGGAGGTGGTCCGCAGCTGCGGGCTCACCGAATCCGACGCCCAGGCCATCGCCGCCAAATACGTCCAGGCGTTCGCGCCGTGGGAGGAGAACTCCTTCCCGGGGCTGCTGGCCAACGTGGTCGCCGGTCGGGTTGCCAACCGCATGGGGCTGGGCGGGATGAACTGCACGGTCGACGCGGCCTGCGCGGCGTCGCTGTCGGCCGTCCGGATGGCCGTGGCCGAGCTCGTCGACGGCCGGGCCGAGATGATGATCGCCGGTGGCGCCGACACCGAAAACTCGATCTTCGGGTACATGTGCTTCAGCAAGACCCATGCCCTGTCCAAAAGCGGGCGTATCCGGCCGTTCGACGACTCCGCCGACGGCACCCTCATCGGTGAGGGCATCGGCATGATCGCGTTGAAGCGTCTGGCCGACGCCGAGCGGGACGGCAACCGCATCTACGCGGTCATCCGCGGTATCGGCTCGTCCAGCGACGGCCGTTCCAAGAGCATCTACGCGCCCCGTGCCGAAGGCCAGCGGCTGGCGCTGGCCCGGGCCTACGCCGACGCCGACTGCTCGCCCGCGTCCGTCGAGCTGTTCGAGGCGCACGCGACCGGCACCGCGGTGGGGGACAAGACCGAACTGTCCGCACTGCACGAGGTCCTGTCCGAGGCGACCGGCGAGCGGCACTTCGCCGCGATCGGCAGCGTGAAGTCACAGATCGGCCACACCAAGGGCGCCGCGGGCACAGCGAGCCTGATGAAGCTCGCACTCGCCCTCCACCACAAGATGCTGCCGCCGACCATCAACGTGGAACATCCCAACAGCGCGATCGACTTCACCGGCGGGCCGCTGTACGTCAACACCCGGACCCGCCCGTGGATCCGTGACCCGCAGCGGCCGGTCCGCCGGGCCGCCACCTCCGCGATGGGCTTCGGCGGGACGAACTTCCACGTCGTTCTCCAGGAGCACACCGGCGACCGCGGCGCCGTCGCGACGCTGCACCGCACGGCCCGGGCCTACATCTGGCACGCGGCCGACACGGCCACCCTGCTGGAGCTGCTGCGTTCCGGTGCCGCGCCGGAGGACACCGCACCGATCCCGGCAGGCAACGCCCGGGTCGGGTTCGTGGCCGCGGACGACGAGACCGCCCAGCGCCTGCTCGCCCTGGCCGTCGAGCAGCTCGCCGCATCCCCGGACGCGGCGCAGTGGTCGCATCCGGCGGGGGTGTTCTTCCGTGACCGGGCACTGGCCGACCTGAAGGTGGGCGCGCTGTTCGCCGGGCAGGGCAGCCAGTACCTGGACATGGGCCTGGAGGCGGTCCTCAACATCCCGACCGTGGCGGGGGCCGTCGACGACGTGAACGAGTCGTTCGCCGGAGCTGACCGCCGTCTTGGTTCGATCATCTACCCGCCGCCCGTCTTCGACGCGGAGCTGCGCCAGGCGCAGGAAACCGCTCTTCGCCGGACCGAGTACGCGCAACCGGCGATCGGGGCGCTCTCGGTCGGCCAGTTCCGTTATCTTGCCGAGCTGGGCCTGCGCTGCTCGGGATTTCTCGGGCACAGCTTCGGGGAACTCACCGCATTGTGGGCCGCCGGCGCCCTGGACGACGCGGACTTCTTCCGGCTCGCCCGCGCCCGCGGCGAGGCGATGGCCCCGCCCGCCGAGGACCCCGACCACGACCCGGGCACCATGGCCGCGGTTCAGGCCACGCGTGAGCAGGTCACCGACATTCTCCGCGCCTTCCCGGGCGTGGTGATCTGCAATCACAACGCGCCGGACCAGGTGGTCGTCGGCGGGGACACCCAGGCGGTCGGCGAGGTCGTCCAGGAATGCAAACAGCGGCAGCTGGGCGCCCGCCTGCTGCCCGTCTCCGCGGCCTTCCACACATCCCATGTGGCGCATGCCGTCGAAAAGTTCGGGTCCGCCGTCTCGTCGGCGCTCATCGGCGCACCGCAACAGCCGGTATATGCCAACACCGCAGGTGCCCGGTACGGGTCGGACGTCGAGGCGAACAGGCGTGCGCTGACCGGGCAGCTTCTTGAGCCGGTCGAGTTCGTCCAGGCCCTGGAGGCCATCCGCGCGGACGGCTGCAACGTGTTCGTCGAGTTCGGTCCCAAGCAGGTGCTGACCGCGCTGGCCAGGCGGACCCTCGGGGAATCCGGCATCGTCGCCGTTCCCACCGACACCGGTCCGCTCGGTGACAGCGACGTCGCGTTGAAGCAGGCCGCCGTCCAGTTGGCGGTTCTCGGCGAGCCGATCACCGGTATCAACCGGCATGACGCCCCCGCGCTGGTGGCGCCCGAATCCCGCGGCATGGCCGTGACGCTGAACGGGGCGGACTACGTGCCGGAATCCCGCCGCGCCGCCTATCGGGCCGCGCTCGACGACGGTTTCCGGGTGTCGGTCGCCACCGTCGCCAACGGAGTCGGCAGCAACGGGTCCGGCCCCGGCGGGGGCATCGACGTGGATTTCACGGATATCCACCCCGCTAGCCATCAGGTGTCGGCGAACGGAGCGGTGTCGAGTGACCCGCCGGCCCTGTCCACCGACCTTTCCGCACCGCCGCTGGCCGCACCGCCGGTGGCCCCCGCCGACGTCGTTGAACCGCCCGTGGCTGCCCAGAGCGCCCTGGTCTGCGTCGTGGAACCGCCGGCTGCTCCACCGGCGGCAGCCCACGCCCACGGTATCGATGCCGGGGACGACGTGGTGGCGCAACACGTGGCGCTGCACTCCCGGTACCTGGAAAGCCAGCTACAGGTCGCCGAAGGCCTGGTGGAGATCCTGCACCAGCACCGCCCCGGTGCGGACGGTGCCTGGCTCGCGCAGGCGGTCGAGAGCGTGAAGGACCAGAGCCTGGCGATCGGGCAGGTGCACATACGCGCCAACGAGATCCTGTCGTCGCTGGCCGAGATCGAGCGCGGTGGGCGTCAGTACACACCGGCCGGCAGCTACCTCGCGCCTGTACCGGCGGCCCTCGACCCGTCCGCCCCACGACGGCCGAGCCTGCTGGAGCAGCCGCCGCGGACGGAAATCGCCGCGGCGCCGTCCCCGACTCCAGCGTCCGTGCCTGTGTCGGTTTCAGCAGCTGTCCCGGCGTCGCCTCCTGTGTCGGTTCCGGCTCCGGCTCCGGCGCTGTTGTCCGAACCTGCCCGGGTCGCGGTGACGCCCGCGTCGCCTCCGGCGGGTTCCGCGGCGTCCGCTTCCGCTGGTGTTGCCGATTCCTCGGGTTCGGTGGATGCGGGGGTGTTGCGGTCGGTGTTGTTGGGTGTGGTGGCGGAGCGGACGGGTTATCCGGCGGAGATGATTGACACCGGGATGGATCTGGAAGCGGATCTGGGTGTTGACTCGATTAAGCGGGTGCAGATTCTGGGTGCGGTGCAGGAGCGTTTTCCCGGGGTGCCGAGTGTGGGTCCGGAGTTGTTGGGTGAGATGCGGACGTTGGAGCACATCATCGATTTCCTGGTGAGTGCTGCCGCACCTGCCACGGCGGAGGCACCTGCCACGCCGGTGCCGGCGACCGGGACCCCGCCCGCCGAGCAGGCGGCGTGGCACCCCGTCGAGCTCGTCGGACTGCCCGCGATCGACAGGATCGAACAGCCCTACGCGGCCAACCCGGTAGCCGTCGTCGTCGACTCCGGGAACCAGGCGGGCGAAGCGTTCACGGCAGGTCTTGAGGGGGCCGGCTGGACGGTGGTGCGGGTGAGCCTGCCGGCTTCCGGTGGGGACTGGTCGTCCGAGCTGGCCGCATGGGACGGCGAGGCCGTCGAGCGCCGGCTCTCCGAGGCGCTGAGCACGGCCGGCAGGATCGACCTCTGCCTCACCATTCTCGGCGGAAGCGAGACAAGGGATCACAGTGTCCGGCAGGACACCTGGGATCACAGTGTCCGTCAGCTCGCCGACGCCGTCCTGGTGGCCAAGCATGCCAGCGTGCCGCTGGCCGCGGCCGCCCGCTCCGATGACCGCGTCGCCTTCGTGACCGTCACCCGTCTCGACGGTGGTCTCGGCCACCGCGGAGGGCGCCAGGCCGCTGAAGCGCTCCTCGGCGGAGTCGGCGGAGTGGTCAAGACGCTTGCCCATGAGGAACCGTCGATCTTCTGCCGCGCGCTCGACATCGATCCGGCGCTCGGCGACGACGACGCGCTCGCCGTCCTTCTGGACGAGGTGAGGGACGCGGCAGTCGACACCCTCGAGGTGGGGGTCGACGCCGCCCGCGGCAGGTGGACCGTGGCCCCCGGGCCGTACGGGTCACCGCGGGCGTCCACCGCCACCGCCGTGGCCGGCGTTACGACCGGACCGGTCCCGCCGGCGTCCACGGTCGGCGCGGGTGACGTGTTCGTGGTGACGGGCGGGGCACGTGGGGTCACGGCGTCCTGTGTGCGGGCGCTCGGCGAGCACAGCCAGGTGGAGTTCCTGCTGCTGGGGCGTACGGCGCTCACGGCGGAGCCCGACTGGGCCGCGGGCGTGGCCGAGGGCGACCTCAAGCGCGCGGCGATCGCCGCCCTGGGGGCCGGCGGTGGTAAGCCGCCGACACCGCGGCAGGTCGACGCGGTCCTGCGCGACATCCAGGCCCAGCGCGAGATCCGTTCGACGCTCGACGCCCTGGCCGGGACCGGCTCCTCCGCGGCAGCCAGCTACATCCAGGTGGACGTGGGTGACGCCGCCGCCGTGCGGGATGCGCTGTCAGCGCACCGCGACCGGATCACAGGCGTGGTCCACGGCGCGGGAACCCTCGCGGACGGGCTCGTGCGTACCAAGACGCCCGACGACGTCCGCCGGGTCTTCACGCCGAAACTCGCCGGCCTGCGCAACGTCCTGGACGCGCTCGACGGCGCGCCCGTCCGCCACATCGTCCTGTTCACCTCGGTGGCGGGGCTGTTCGGCAACGCCGGCCAGGCCGACTACGCCGCCGCGAACGAGGCGCTGTGCCGGGTCGCGGCCAGCCTGAAGCACGAACACCCCGATCGTCACGTCACGGCCATCGACTGGGGCGCCTGGGACGGCGGGATGGTCGCCGCCGACCTGCGTGAGGTGTTCCGTGCACGCGGCGTCGAACTGCTGGCGCCGGCAACGGGCGCGCGGATGTTCGTGGAGCAGTTCAGCCCCGACCACGCCGACGACGTGTGCGTGCTGGTCGGCCAGAGCAAGGCGCTCACCGACGGTACCGGCCCGCGGCCGGCCCGGGCCTTTGTGGCCCGCCGCAACCTGACCGGCATCGAGGACACCGAGGTACTGCAGGCGCACCGCATCGACGCCTTCCCGGTCCTGCCTGCCACGTTCGGGCTCGGCTGGCTGGTGAACGTGCTGGAACGCGCCCACCCAGGGCTGCAGGTGATCGAGTCCCGCGGGTTCGAAGTACACAAGGGCATCGTGTTCGACGGCGCACAGGGCCGTGAGTACCAGGTCGAGGTGCCCCTGGCCGAATCCCGGGACGGCCGGCTCACGGTGCGGGCAGGCGTCCGTGCCGCCGGCGGCAGCGGCCTGCCCATCTCGCACTACGTCGGCACGTTCGTGCTGGCCGAGGCCCCGCCCGCCGCGCCGACCGGGCCGGGTCGGCCGGGCGAGGCGGTGGGCAGCGGCCCCGAGGACGGCCTGGAGATCTACACCGGGGGCACCCTGTTCCACGGCCCGGCATTGCAGGGCATCCGTCGCATCCTGCAGCGCCGGGACGACCGGGTCGTCCTGGAGTGCCGGTTGGCCGACCAGGCCGTGGCGGGCGGCGCGTTCGCCGGTGCGCTGCACAGCCCGGTGCTCGCCGACATACTCCTGCACGGGCCGTCGGTGCTGGGCAGGTGGCTGACGGGTCTGGCCTGCCTGCCACTGGCCGTCGGGCGCTGGGAGTACTTCGCCCCGCTGCCGGACGGGAACCCGTTCGTCGTCGTCCTGGACGACGTCAGGCGCGCCGCGTCGTCCATCACGGTCACGGTGACCGCCAGCGACCCGGGCGGGCGCGTCCTGCAGCGCCTCACCGACGTGTCGATGATCGGAACCCCCGACATGGCCGCGAAGTTCGCCGCGGCCGTGCAGTGGTGGCTGCCGGGGGAGGGGGCGTGACCGTGCGACCGCCCGCGACCCCCATCCCCGTCCGCCGCGAACGGACCGGTTCCACCAGACCGACGGAGATCAAGCGATGACAGCGGAGCAGGTGACGGCGGACCAGACGGAGGACATCGACGTCCTGGAGTTCGTCGGCGAACCCTTCGACCCCACCCGGTGGCTGGTTGACGCTACCCAGGCCGGTGCGACGCCGCATCTCCGGTTGCCGGAAGCGGGACGCGACGAGGCCCGCTCGGCCGGCGTGCCCCACCCTTCGCCGGTGCCGGCTGTGGGGACTGCGGGTGAAGCCGGATTCGCCGTCGTGCCGCACCCTTCGTCGGTCCCCACCGGTAACTCGTCGGTGCTCGCTGGTGACCTGGCAGCCGCCGAGCTGGCGGCCTCGCTTGCCCGGCAGGTGCGCGCGGTCGTCGTGGCCGCGCACGCCAGCGCCCTGCGGGCCCAGGCGAGCGTGCAGGGCCGGGTGATCGCGGCGCTTGCGGCGTCCGGGCGGCCGGTGAACAACGGCGTCCGATCAGTGAGTGGGCCGTCCGTGCCCGGCGGGGTGGCGCCCAGCATCCCGGCGAGCCCGACCCGGGTGGCTCTGCCTGCTCCCCGGGACGCCGGCGTCCACCGGGAAGAGGTGGTCGACCCGGCCCCGGCCGTCACCGAGGTGTTCGAGGTGGTCGACGGGCGGCCGAGCGCGTCGTCACACCATCCTGTGGCCTCCGTACCCACCCGGGTGCCTACGGAGGCGGCGTTCAAACCGCTTGCGCGCAGCGACAGGAGCCGGCTGGACGCCACCGATCTCGCCCGCCTCACCGAGGGGTCGATCGCGAGCGTGTTCGGTACCGCCTACGACCAGGACGGCGCCAACCAGTCGATCCGGCTCGCGCTGCCGCAGGCCCGGATCCCCGGACTGTTGCTGGGCTGGGTGGACGGCCTTGACGTGCGCGGCGGCGGCTGGGGCAGTGGAGCCCTCCGCGCCGGGCTGCGGTTCGGCGCTGCGGCCGGGACCTCCTCGGCCCAGGGCGCACCGGCCCAGGGCGCACCGGCACAGGAGCGGGCCGTGCTCCTCACCGAGGCGACCGCGCAGGCCGCGCAGCTGTTCGCCCTGTACCTGGGCCTGCACCTGTGCTTCGCCGACGCCGCGTTCGTGCGCGGCGTGCCCGACGGGCGGGGCGAACCGGACCGTTGCCAGGTCGAACTCCTCGGGTCGGCGTCGGATGCCGACCACGAGATAACCCTCGAGGTCACCGGCGTCGACCTCGTCCCGCGGCCGTGGCTGTCCGTCGACGCCGAGTTCCGTGCCGGGGGTGAGGTCGTCGCCAGGGTGCACGGCGTGACGCTCGGCATCCGCGAGAAGCCGGGAGTCCCGATCGGCCCGCAGGCCGGCGGCACCGTGCCGAGCTTCCTCGGGCGCAGGAACAGGTTCGGCGATCGAGTGATGCTCAACGAGTTCCACATGGCCCACTGCTCCAAGGGCGATCCGGGCATCGCCCTGGGGCCGGAGTTCTCCCGTTATCTCGGCATCCGGGCGACCCGCCTGCCCGACGGCGGCCTGCGTCTGGTCGACCGGATAGTCGCCGTCCAGGGGGAGCGGGGGAACCCGCGGGGGAACGCCACCCACCAGACCGAGTACGACTCTCCCGCCGACTCCTGGTACTACCAGGACACGGCCAACGCGTCGATGCCGAACTGCGTGTACATGGAGACCTCGCTGCAGTCGGCTCTCGTCCTCGGCTACTACCTGGGCGCGACCCTGTCCGAGCTGGGCGGGGAACACAGCCTGCGCAACCTCGGCGGCAGCGCCACGGTGCTGCGCGAGGTGGACCTGCGGGACAAGATCCTCCAGCAGCACTCGACCCTGCTGTCCACCACGCCCATGCCCGGGTCGGTGCTGCAGGACTTCTCCTACCGGTTCTCCGTGGACGGCGAGCCCGTCTACGAGGGCGAGTCGATGTTCGGATACTTCAACGAGGCGGCGCTGGCCAGGCAGAGCGGGCTCGACGCCGGTCGTCTCGTGCCGACCTGGCTGGACGAGCAGGAGTCCCGTCCCGCGGTCCGGATCATCGATGTCGCAGCCCGCCGGGCTGACCCGTCTGCGCCGCTGTGCTCGCGGGGCCACCTTGCGCTGCTCGACGACGTCCAGGTGGTCGACGGCGGTGGCCGGTACGGGCAGGGTTATCTGCGGGCATCCCGTCCGATCGACCCGCAGGACTGGTTCTTCGCCCGCCACTTCGTCCTGGACCCGGTCATTCCCGGCTCGCTCGGGGTGGAGGCGGTGATCCAGGCGATGCAGGAGTGGCTCGTCGACGGCGGCCACGCCGCGGGCTTCACCCGAGCCGGCTTCGTGCTGCCGGTCGGGATCCCGATGACGTGGAAGTACCGGGGCCAGTTCCTGTCGACGGACGGCGAGTCGCTCCTCGAAGTGCACGTCAAGTCCCTCGAGCGACGGCCCGGCCGGGTGCGGGTGGTGGCGGATGCAAGCGTGTGGAAGCCGACCATGCGCATCTACGAACTGACCGATGTCGCCGTCGAACTGCGGGAAGAAGGGGCCTTGCCATGGTGACCGCCCAGGCCGGTCCGGCCGAGATCCACCGGCGGGCGGGCGGCGTCCGTACCGCCGGCCTCGGACGCGGCGCGGACGAGATCTACGACGTGCTCGCAACCCTCGAACGGCCGTGTTTCGTCGTCCGGGACGCCCAGGGGATCGCGGCCACCAACGACGAGCGGCTGCTCGGTGCCGGCACGCAGGTGCTCGCGGCGGTGCCGGCGGCACCACCCGAGCGGCTGGGGTCGCCGGAATTCCCGCGCGACCACGGTGTGCGCCACCCGTACATGGCCGGGGCTATGGCCAACGGGATCGCGTCGGCGGAGATGGTCGTGGCGCTGGCCGGGGAGGGTTTCCTCGCCTCCTTCGGCGCGGCCGGGGTGCTGCCCGCCCGCGTCGACGACGCGCTGACGACGATCAGCCGGCGGGTGTCCGCCGGCGCGGGGTTCGCGTGCAACCTCATCCACAGCCCGAACGAGCTGGCCATGGAACGGGACGTGGTCGACCTGTGCCTGCGCCACCAGGTGCGCTGCGTCGAGGCGTCGGCCTTCCTCGACCTCACCCCGCAGGTGGTGCGCTACCGGCTGGCCGGGCTGTCCCGGGACGCCTCCGGCCGGGTGCGGGCGGGCAACCGGCTGATTGCCAAGATCTCCCGGGCGGAGGTGGCCGAACACTTCCTGCGCCCGGCGCCCGAGCCGATTGTCCGCGGGCTGCTCGAGGCCGGTCTGGTAACGGCGGAGCAGGCTGATCTCGCCCGCGGCGTGCCCGTGGCGGACGACGTCACCGTCGAGGCCGACTCCGGCGGTCACACCGACCGCCGGCCGTTGACCGTCCTGCTTCCCGAGATCATCGGCCTGCGCGACCGCGTGCGGCGTGAGCTGGCCCACCTGGGCCACGGTTGGCAGGTCCGGGTCGGCGCGGCCGGCGGGATCGGGACGCCGGCCGCCGCCGCGGCGGCGTTCGCGCTCGGCGCGGCCTACGTGGTGACGGGGTCGATCAACCAGGCGTCGGTGGAGGCGTCCCAGTCCGAGGCGACGAAGCGGCTGCTGGCCGGCGCGGGAACAGCCGACTGCGCCATGGCTCCGTCCGCGGACATGTTCGAGATGGGCGTCGAGGTCCAGGTCCTGCAACGCGGGACGATGTTCGCGACCAAGGCCAGGAGGCTGTACGAGGTCTACCGGGCCTACGACGGCATCGAGGCGATACCGGCTGCCGAGCGCGACGCCCTGGAGCGCCGGATCTTCCTGCGGCCGCTGGACGACGTCTGGGCGGACACGGTGCGGTTCTTCACCGAGCGTGACCCCGACCAGATCGCCCGCGCGGCCGACAACCCGAAGCGGCGGATGGCGCTGGTCTTCCGCTGGTACCTCGGCCTGTCGTCGGGCTGGAGCATCTCGGGTGAGACGGGCAGGGTCGCGGACTACCAGGTCTGGTGCGGTCCGGCGATGGGTGCGTTCAACAGCTGGGTCGCCGGCACCTACCTGGCCCCGGTGGAGAACAGGCGGGTGGCCGACATGGCCGCGCAGATCATGCGCGGCGCCGCCTTCACCAGCCGGGTCAACCATCTGCGGTTCGCGGGGGTGCGCCTGCCCGCACGCTGCGCCACATACATCCCGTCCCCGCCGCGGACCGATGCGGCAGGCGGGCTCGACCGGTGGGAGCAATCATGACAGTGACCGTGCCCAGGCAGGCAGGCGATGCGGCGACCCGTGCCGCATCCTGGCTGGTCTGCGGCGGATGCCGATCGATCATCTACGCGAAGAGGTTCACCCGCTCCCTGCGGGTCTGCCCGGAGTGCGGATGGCACGCCCCGCTGACTGCTGTCGAACGGCTCACGACACTGCTGGATCCCGGTTCCGTGGCGCTGGTGGACACGGTCGTCTCCGACAGTGACCCGCTGCGGTTCGTCGACAGCCGTCCCTACGTCGACAGGCTCCGCGACGCGCGCGCCGCCACCGGGCTGGCCGAGGCGGTCGTGAGCGCGCGCGGCCGCATCGACGGCAACCCGGTGGTCGTGGCGGCCATGGACTTCCGGTTCATGGGGGGCAGCCTCGGTGCCGCGGTCGGTGAGGCCATCACCCAGGCGGCTGAGATCGCGCTACGGGAACGGACGCCCCTTCTTCTGGTGACCGCCTCCGGCGGAGCGCGCATGCAGGAGGGTGTCCTGTCCCTCATGCAGATGGCCAAGACCAGCCAGGCTCTCGGGCAGCTCGACGAGGCGGGGATCCTCACCCTGTCACTGATCACCGACCCCACCTTCGGCGGTGTTGCCGCGTCCTTCGCGACGCTGCCGGACATCATCATCGCCGAGCCGGGCGCGCGGCTGGGCTTCGCCGGTCCGAGGGTGATCCAGCAGACCATCCGGCAGACCCTTCCGCCGGGATTCCAGACCGCGGAGTTCCTGCTGCGGCACGGAGTCGTCGACATGATCCGGCCGCGTGCCGAGCTGCGCGCCACCCTGGCCCGGCTGCTGACCGTGGGCAGCCGCCGGGCGGCGCGCACGGCCATGCCCGCGCCGCGGTCGTCGGCTTCGCAGCTGGCGGCGTCGCAGCCGTCGGGCAATGCCGCGTTGATCGTCGAGCCGGACCGGTTGCCCGCGCGGGAGCAGTGGGAGTCGGTGCGGCTCGCCCGTCGGCTCGGTCGGCCGACGACCCTGGACTACATCGCCCTGATGATCGAGGACTGGGCGGAGCTGCACGGTGACCGCATGTTGGCGGACTGCCCGGCGATGGTCTGCGGGCTGGGCCGCCTCGAGGGAACGCCGGTCGTCGTGATCGGCACGCAGAAGGGCCACAGCGCAACCGAGCTGTCCGAGCGCAACTACGGGATGCCGTCGCCGGCCGGTTACCGCAAGGCCGCCCGGATCATGCGGCTGGCCGCCAAGCTCGGACTCCCGGTGGTCACCCTCATCGACACCGCGGGTGCCTTCCCCGGCATCGAGGCCGAGCAGAACGGACAGTCGGTCGCGATCGCCGAGAACCTGCGGCTGATGGCGGGTCTGCCCGTCCCGGTGGTGGCGGTGGTGACCGGCGAGGGCGGCAGCGGCGGCGCGCTCGCTCTCGCGATCGCCGACCGCGTCCTGATGTGTGCCAACGCGGTCTACTCG
The DNA here is from genome assembly GCF_900634745.1 of Protofrankia symbiont of Coriaria ruscifolia. Taxonomy (NCBI): domain Bacteria; kingdom Bacillati; phylum Actinomycetota; class Actinomycetes; order Frankiales; family Frankiaceae; genus Protofrankia; species Protofrankia symbiont of Coriaria ruscifolia. The sequence continues at coordinate 5,967 of NZ_CAAAFR010000139.1, read as the reverse complement.
GTGATCAGCCCGGAAGGGTGCGCCGCGATCCTGTGGAAGGACGCGAGCGCGGGGCCGAAGGCCGCGGCGGCGCTGCGTGTCGACGCCCGTGAGCTGCTGCGCAACGGGATCGTCGACGGTGTGGTGCCCGAGCCCAGCGCGGGTGCGGACAGCGATCATCTGCTCGCGGCGCATGCCCTGCGTGACGCGCTGACCAGCACGCTGGCGGAGCTTCTGCCGCGGGATCAGATGACCCTCGTCACCGGGCGCAGGACGCGGTTCCGCCGGTTCGGCGCCGGCACGCTCACCCTGCTCGACGACGATCTCGACATCGACCGGGTCGACGTCGACGGCGACGGCGACGGCGACGGCGCCGATGCCGACCGGGACGACCTCGACCGGGACGACCTCGACGAAAAGGAAAGTGCCTGATGAGCCCGGTCCAGTTGAACGGTGTCTCGCCGGTACGGGCGACGGTTCCCAGCGCCGGCGAACTTGACGAGATCATGACGGTGCTTCGCCAGCAGCTGCTCACCCTGAGCACGCAGACGTCCCGGGTGCCCAGCCGGGTGAGGGTGGCGGCCGGCGACGTCTTCATCGAGATTGCCTGGTCGGAGACGACGCCGTCGGCATCGGCCGAGCTGTTCGCGCCGGCCTCGGTGGCGTCCTCGGTACCGGTTTCGGCTTCGGCGCCGGTGCGGCGGCAGGAGCCGGCCCGCACCGAAGCGGCCCAGCCGCCGGCTGCGCCGGCCGCCGACGTCCACCTCCTGTGCGCCGCCACCGTGGGCGTGTTCTACCGGGCTTCCGAGCCCGGGGCCAAGCCGTTCGTCGTCGAGGGCGACCTGATCACCCGTGGCCAGCAGGTGGCGATCATCGAGGCGATGAAGCTGATGATCCCGGTGGAGGCGGATGCCTCCGGCCGGGTGGTCGAGGTCCTCGTGGCCGACGGCACGCCCGTCGAGCACGGTCAACCCCTGCTGGGGGTGGCCGCGGTGGACGCCGACCGTCCGGGCTCAGGACGATGATCAAAAAAGTGCTGATCGCCAACCGTGGCGAGATCGCGCTCCGGGTCGCCCGTACCTGCCGCGAACTCGGTCTGGCCACGGTGGCGGTCCACTCCGCCGCCGACCGTGACTCGGCGGTCGTCCAGTTCGCTGACGAGACGGTGCAGATCGGGCCGGGGCCGGCCAAGGCCAGCTACCTCAACATCCCCGCCGTCATCGAGGCGGCGCGGGGCCGAGGTGCCGACGCCATCCACCCCGGCTACGGATTCCTGTCGGAGAACCCGGACTTCGCCGAGGTGTGCGAGGAGGAGGGCATCACCTTCATCGGGCCGCCGGCATCGGTGATGAGCCGTCTCGGCGACAAGGCCAGCGCCCGTTCGATCATGTCGGACGCGGGGCTGCCGCTCCTGCCGGGCAGCCGGGACGCGCTCGAACACGCCGACGAGGCGGCGGAGCTCGCCGCCGAGATCGGGTACCCGGTCATCATCAAGGCGGTGGCCGGTGGCGGTGGGCGCGGGATGAGCGTGGTGCACGATCCCGACGCGTTCCTGCGGGCCTACACCCAGACCCGTGCGAGCGCCCAGGCGGTGTTCCGGGACGGACGGCTCTACGTGGAGCGCTACCTGGCGTCCGCGCGACACGTCGAGGTCCAGGTCCTCGCCGACTCCTACGGCGGCGTCGTCCACCTGGGCGCACGTGACTGCTCGCTGCAGCGCCGTCACCAGAAGCTCGTGGAGGAGACCCCTGCTCCGCGGCTGCCCGCGCAGACCGTGGAGCGTATGTGCGAGGCGGCTGTCCGTGGGGCACGGGCGGCCGGGTACGTGGGTGCGGGCACGTTCGAGTTCTTAGTCGACGGCGACGACCGGTTCTACTTCATGGAGGTCAACTGCCGGCTCCAGGTGGAGCACCCGGTCACGGAGATGGTCACCGGGACGGATCTGGTCCGCGAGCAGCTGCGGGTCGCCGCCGGTGAACCGCTCGGCTTCGACCAGACCGATGTCGTCCCGCGCGGGGTGGCGATCGAGTGCCGGATCAACGCCGAGGACCCGGCGGCGGGGTTCGTGCCCACACCCGGCGTGGTCAGCGAGTTCGCGGTGCCCGGCGGCCCGTTCGTCCGCGTCGACACCCACGTCTTCGCCGGTTACCAGGTCCCCGCGCTGTATGACTCGCTACTGGCCAAACTCGTCGTCTGGGCGCCCGACCGTGAGCAGGCGCTCGCGCGGATGAGCCGGGCGCTCGACGAGCTGCGGCTGAGCGGCCCGCACGTGGTGACCACCGCCGCGTTCCTGCGCGACGTCCTCGACCATCCCCGCTTCCGCCAAGCCGAGTACGACACCTCACTCATCAACGAACTGACGGATTGAGCGGTCTGCGGACGCCGGGACAGCGGACACCGGGACAAGGAACGGCGAGCGCCTCGGCCGCGACTGGACGGCCGCTGAGCCGGCCGACGACTGGAAGATCGTCCACTTCTTCGGCTACCGGGTTGCGGGCCTTCACCCCCGGCCTGAAGGCCGGAGCACTGGCCCGCAACCCGGTAGCGATCAGGCGACGATCCTCCTCACCCGCTGGTGCGCGATCACCCGCGCTCGCCGACCGGGCCCAGCCCAATGATCATTGGGATGTATCGTGATGTCGCTACATGTACCGTCTGCGTGAGCGCATCGTCGACGGCGATGACGAAGCTGGTTCGGGGGTCACCGGATGCGGAAGCGTCTGCTTGCACAGGTGCGGGCACGGCTGGCGCGGTTCAACGCCGACCAGGATCCGGCCACGGTCCTCGGTCCGGAGGCGGTGGCTGAGGTCACGGCTCTCCTGGGCGCGGTTCCGGACCCGGCCGCCGACATCGAGGTCGCGCTCGCGGCCGGGAGGCTGTTCTGGTCGCGGTACCTCGTCGGGGACGACGAGCAGGACCGTGCCGTCGCCCTGGCCTTGTTCACGCCGGTGTACCAGGCGATCCCCGACGCGGTGCCCGCCCCGCTCCGCGGCCACTTCGACGCAGACCGGCGGCTCCCCTCGCCTGACGATCCCGCCGTGTTAGCGGATCGCGCCGTCGATCTTCTCAAGAACACGCTGCGCACCGGGGATCGTGCCGCGCTGAACACGGCCATCGACCTGCTCCGGCAGGCGGTAGAGGCCACCCCACCCGACCACCCCAACCGCGCCACGAGCCTGTCCATCCTCGGCGTCGCCCTGCGGGTCCGGTTTGAGCGGTTGGGCCGTCAGGCGGATCTCGACGACGCCATCACCGTGGGCCGGCAGGCGGTGGAGACCACCCCGCCCGACCACCCCGACCGCGCCGGGTACCTGTCCAACCTCGGCGGCGCCCTGCGGGTCCGGTTTGAGCGGGCGGGCGGTCAGGCGGATCTCGACGACGCCATCACCGTCGGCCGGCAGGCGGTGGAGACCACCCCGCCCGACCACCCCGACCGCGCCATGTACCTGTCCAACCTCGGCGGTGCCCTCCAGCGCCGGTTTGAGCGGGCGGGCCGTCAGACGGATCTCGACGACGCCATCACCCTGCTCCGGCAGGCGGTGGACGCCACCCCACCCGACCAGCCCGACCGCGCCATGTACCTGTCCAACCTCGGCGGTGCCCTCCAGGCCCGGTTTGAGCGGTTGGGCCGTCAGACGGATCTCGACGACGCCATCACCCTGCTCCGGCAGGCGGTGGAGACCACCCCACCCGACCAGCCCGACCGCGCCGCGTACCTGTCCATCCTCGGCCTCGCCCTGTGGGCCCGGTTTGAGCGGTTGGGCCGTCAGGCGGATCTCGACGAGGCCATCACCGCCGGCCGGCAGGCGGTGGAGACCACCCCGCCCGACCACCCCAACCGCGCCATGTACCTGTCCAACCTCGGCGTCGCCCTCCAGGCCCGGTTTGCGCGGTTGGGCCGTCAGGCGGATCTTGACGAGGCCATCACCGCCGGCCGGCAGGCGGTGGACGCCACCCCACCCGACCACCCCAACCGCGCCATGTACCTGTCCAACCTCGGCCTCGCCCTCCAGGCCCGGTTTGGGCGGTTGGGCCGTCAGGCGGATCTTGACGAGGCCATCACCGCCGGCCGGCAGGCGGTGGACGCCACCCCGCCCGACCACCCCAACCGCGCCAGGTACCTGTCCACCCTCGGCGCCGCCCTGCGGGCCCGGTTTGAGCGGTTGGGCGGTCAGACGGATCTCGACGACGCCATCACCCTGCTCCGGCAGGCGGTGGAGACCACCCCACCCGACCACCCCAACCGCGCCGCGAGCCTGTCCATCCTCGGCGGTGCCCTGCGGGCCCGGTTTGAGCGGTTGGGCCGTCAGGCGGATCTTGACGAGGCCATCACCGTCGGCCGGCAGGCGGTGGACGCCACCCCGCCCGACCAGCCCGACCGCGCCGCGAGCCTGTCCATCCTCGGCGCCGCCCTCCGGGCCCGGTTTGGGCGGGCGGGCCGTCAGGCGGATCTCGACGAGGCCATCACCGCCGGCCGGCAGGCGGTGGACGCCACCCCGCCCGACCACCCCGACCGCGCCATGTACCTGTCCAACCTCGGCGTCGCCCTCCAGCGCCGGTTTGAGCGGTTGGGCCGTCAGGCGGATCTTGACGAGGCCATCACCGTCGGCCGGCAGGCGGTGGACGCCACCCCGCCCGACCACCCCGACCGCGCCGCGAGCCTGTCCAACCTCGGCCTCGCCCTCCAGCGCCGGTTTGAGCGGTTGGGCGGTCAGACGGATCTCGACGACGCCATCACCCTGCTCCGGCAGGCAGCGGACGCCACCCCACCCGACCACCCCAACCGCGCCGCGAGCCTGTCCATCCTCGGCGGTGCCCTCCAGCGCCGGTTTGAGCGGTTGGGCCGTCAGGCGGATCTCGACGACGCCATCACCGCCGGCCGGCAGGCGGTGGACGCCACCCCGCCCGACCACCCCAACCGCGCCATGTACCTGTCCAACCTCGGCCTCGCCCTGCGGGCCCGGTTTGAGCGGTTGGGCCGTCAGACGGATCTCGACGACGCCATCACCCTGCTCCGGCAGGCAGCGGACGCCACCCCGCCCGACCAGCCCGACCGCGCCGCGAGCCTGTCCAACCTCGGCCTCGCCCTGCGGGCCCGGTTTGGGCGGTTGGGCCGTCAGGCGGATCTTGACGAGGCCATCACCGCCGGCCGGCAGGCGGTGGACGCCACCCCACCCGACCACCCCGACCGCGCCATGTACCTGTCCAACCTCGGCGGTGCCCTCCAGGCCCGGTTTGCGCGGTTGGGCCGTCAGACGGATCTCGACGAGGCCATCACCGCCGGCCGGCAGGCGGTGGACGCCACCCCACCCGACCACCCCAACCGCGCCATACCCCTGTCCATCCTCGACGTCGCCCTGCGGGCCCGGTTTGCGCGGTTGGGTCGTCAGGCGGATCTTGACGAGGCCATCACCGCCGGCCGGCAGGCGGTGGACGCCACCCCACCCGACCAGCCCAACCGCGCCGGGTACCTGTCCAACCTCGGCCTCGCCCTCCAGGCCCGGTTTGCGCGGTTGGGTCGTCAGACGGATCTCGACGAGGCCATCACCGCCGGCCGGCAGGCGGTGGAGACCACCCCGCCCGACCACCCCAACCGCGCCATGTACCTGTCCAACCTCGGCGGTGCCCTCCAGGCCCGGTTTGAGCGGTTGGGCCGTCAGACGGATCTCGACGAGGCCATCACCGCCGGCCGGCAGGCGGTGGACGCCACCCCGCCCGACCAGCCCGACCGCGCCGCGTACCTGTCCAACCTCGGCGTCGCCCTGCGGGTCCGGTTTGAGCGGTTGGGCCGCCAGGCGGATCTTGACGAGGCCATCACCGCCGGCCGGCAGGCGGTGGACGCCACCCCACCCGACCACCCCGACCGCGCCATGTACCTGTCCACCCTCGGCGGTGCCCTCCAGCGCCGGTTTGCGCGGTTGGGTCGTCAGACGGATCTCGACGAGGCCATCACCGCCGGCCGGCAGGCGGTGGCGGTGGGGGTGGCAT
>NZ_CAAAFR010000138.1:0-2927 GCF_900634745.1 Protofrankia symbiont of Coriaria ruscifolia | reverse complement strand
CCCCGCCGACGGCAGCTCCGCCCCGCGCAAACACAAACGCAGGGCACCTCACCCGAGCTGAACAGCTACGGTCTGCGGCTCTCCGAGGCCAAAACCCAGGTCACGCACCTGGAAACGGGGTTCGACTTCCTCGGCTTTCGCATCCAGCGACGCCACAAACGAGGCACGAACAAATGGTACGTCTACACCTTCGTCTCCGACCGGGCAATCCGGGCGGTGAAGGCAAAGATCAGGGCCATGACCCCCAGGACATCGCAACAGGACCTGGAGGACCTGCTGATCTGGATCAACCGGGTCACGCACGGGTGGGCCGGCTACTTCCAGCATGCCGTGGCGAAGCGCGTCTTCTCCATGATCGACCACTTTGTCTGGGAACGAGTCGTTCGCATGCTACGGGTCCGGCACCACTGGGGATGGAAGGAGTTCCGCGCCCGGCACACCACCCCCGAGGGGAAGTGGCTGCCGATCCGCGCGGGCAGCACCGAGTTGAAGCCGTTAGCCAAGGTACCGGTCACCCGGTACCGCTACCGCGGCAACCGGATCCCTACCCTCTGGGCCCCACAACCCACATAACGACAGGAACCGTGGAGCGCCCGTTGCGTCGAGAGGCGCACGGCGGGTGCGGAGAGAGGCCATGGGAAACGGATCAGGAGCAATCCCGACACCGCGCCCATGGCCTACTCACCTGTTTCTTTTGGTCGTCGGGCAGGTCCTCGCTCTTGGGCTTCTTGCGCGGGATCGTGACCTGGTCCTGTAGCCCTTCGTAGCCGAGGTCGGTGAGGATCTCGCCGTCGGCGCTGCTCCACTGCGCGAGGACCGGTAGTGCGCCGGAGGCGCGCAGTGCGGTGGTGTCGTGTTCCCGGCCGGGCCGGACGTCGGAGACCCACAGTGGCCAGCCGTCGTCGGGGGCGGAGACGACCTGGACGTTGCCGCCGTGGTTCTTGATTTTTCCGGACCACCACAGGTCCACGCCTTTGGTCGGGCCGGGAGTGCGGACCCGGTCGGTCTCGATCATCGTGCCGTCGATGACGACGTGGCCGTAGCCCGCGGTCTTCGCGGCCAGCAGCGCGTTGCGCAGGTCAGGCGCCTGCCAGGCGAGGACCGCGACGCCCTCATGGAGATAGCGGTAGCCGACCGACGTGCTGACTTTGTGGTCGTTACACAACTGCCTGACCCGTGTCCCGTCGCAGAACCAGCGCAGGACGAACACGGCCTGTTCCCGGGGAGAGAGCTTACGGGTCCCCTCCCGGGTACCTTTCCGCTTGCGTTCCGCGACCAGCAGCACCGCCAGACGCATGACAGTGTGATCGCCGAGGGGCAGCTCGGCGGTGTATGTGACACTCACAGAAGATGCGGGGCCTCTCGGAAGCTGATCTGTAGGAGGACAACTTCCTACCGGGGCCCCGCGTTTCGTCTTTCACCGCCCCGACCCATAGCCAGGGCCCTTCACAGTCAGCGACGCTTACAGAGCGTGGCAGACCGTTGCGGGGAAAGGCTCATTCAGCCGCTATCGCTCGCGGTGATGAGCAGTAGCCGTTGCCGCCGATTGAGGGCGTGTGCGTAGTGGTCGAGTCCCCCAGGGACACACCCCGACGTTTCCCGAGCCGAATGGAGCGTATGAGATCCCCGTTTCCGGACTATTAGGGGCTCTCCCCAGTCGACTGGAGGGCGTCTCCGGGCATCAACCGTGCGTGACGTCCTGTGGTGACGGGGTGTAGCCGCGTTTTGGTCCGTAGAAGAAGGGACACCCGCCCGCTGAAATGATCGCTCTTACCAGAGAAGAGATCATCGGACGGACGGGTGCGTGTGTTCAAGGGTAGGGGCTGTGCGCTGGGCGGGCTGCTGGGGCTGCCCGCCGGTGTCGAGGTCGAACTGGTCGAGCGGGAGGCGGACGGGTCGTTCACCGTGCATGTGCGCACGGCGGCGGGGGTCGAGGCGTGCTGCCCGGGCTGCGGGACGCCGGCGGGCCGGGTCAGGGAGGTCGCCGGGCAGACGGTGGCGCATCTGGCGGTGGTCCCGATGGCGGTGACCTGGCACAAGCACCGGTTCTGGTGCGACAACGGCGGCTGTGACCAGGCCGTTTTCACCGAGGGCGGGTCGCTGGCCGTCCGCGGCGGGACGGTGTCGTCCGCGGCGAAGGAGACGATGGGCCACCTGGTCGGGGACTGGGTCGTGGCGGTGGACCTGGTCGCGCGGGCGGCCGAGGTCAGCTGGCACACCGCGCATCGCGGCGTCGTCGGGCTGGCCGAGGCGGAGGGGATCGTGGTCACCGCCCCGGCCGGGCGGACCGGGGCCGACGAGCCGGTCGGGGACGAGGCGGACGCCGTCGTCGGTGAGGAGACGGGCGTCGACGGCGAGACGGGCGGGGAGGGCCGCGCGCGGGGCGGAGGCCGTGGGGTGAGGGGTGAGGGCGGTGTCCTGGCCGCTGCCCGCCGTCGAGGTGCTCGGGATCGACGACCACCGCCGGGGCCGTCCCCGCTACCACCGGGACCCGCTCTCCGGCGGCTGGGTCGCCGACGCCGATCGCTGGCAGACCGGGCTGTTCGACTCCCGCGGCGGCCACGGCCTACTCGGGGCCGTCGAGGGCAGGACAGCGGCGGCCACGGCCGGCTGGATCGGCGCCCAGCCCGCCGGCTGGCGCGCCGGCATCCAGGCGGTCACGATCGACATGTCCACCGTCTACAAGTCAGCCGCCCGCGACGCGCTCCCGCACGCGATGATCGCGGTCGACCCGTTCCACGTCGCGCAGCTGGCGAACAAGACCGTCGGCGACGTCCGCCGCCGGACCACCCACCAGTTGCGCGGCCGCCGCGGCCGGGCCACCGACCCCGAATACACGATCCGCACCCTGCTGGTACGGGGGCCCGGCACGCTCTCGAAGACGGGCCGCGACAGGATCCTGACGACGCTGGCCGACCTCGGCGGGC